>PLZL01000399.1 GCA_003152145.1 Limisphaerales bacterium | reverse complement strand
TGTCCGTTTTTTCGCGCAGGCCCAAGGCGTATTACTTACAAAGTAATCTTTCCAGTTCTGGCCAAAGGCAGGTGAGAAGATTCGGATTTTTGCCTGTTTCTTTTTTCCAATTTGACTTGAAGATTTTGAGATATTTTCCCGCGTCCTTTTTTACTGTCCTTAAAGTTCGCTCCGGGTCTCTGCCGATTTTTGGTTTTTCGCCTAGAAGGTCGGCTTCATCCAGTAGTTCAACATAATTCCACGGTGGAGACTTGCTTGTATTGCCGGGAGTTTTGCGCGGGCTGATGCCTTGCTGATTTTGTTGCTGCTCAATAAACTTTTCAAACGACTTTTTGAGCGTGTTTATTGGAGCGTCAAGTTTCCAGATGGCGGGCTGCGAATATCCAGCGCGGCCTTTGAGCGATTCAGTCGGGTGTAAATTGCGGATATAAATCTGATAAGTCTTGCGCTCTTTTTTTGCTCCAAAGGCACGAAAGAGAAACTGTGATTCATCCACTACCAGTTTTGGATACGGCTTTAATTTCAATCTTCTGTCTGCGCGGCGGGCGAGTTCGTAAGCGTAAGCGGCAAAGTCCCGCCCAAAATTCCAATCGCAAATTAGACTGTTTGGCTGCGTAAAAGAGCCGGACACATTAGGCGGAAATACCTGTTCAAAATCTTCGTTTATGGCGTCAATTTGATTCCACCAAAAAGTTTTGGCGAGTTGTTCGGGCGTTGGTTTCATAATCGAATTGTCAGCCTGATGCTCGCTCATTTACTGCATTACCGTTTTGCCTGTGGCGACGGCCTGCCGAGAATTCTTTCAACCCTTTTGAATCATCCGCACAACGGCATCGCGGACGGCGGAGAATTTCCGGGGCTGCAATTCGCCAACCTGATTTGCCACGAGATTGCTGTGCGCGGTGAAAAGTTTGCCGGGACGCACAAAGCTGGTCAAACGCAGCGAGCCTTGCGCGAAGTCGGCGGCGTCCAGTGAAATGGCTTTTTCGTCGCCGTAGGATTTGCTGGTGATCTGGCAGAGAATCCAATCGCCGCGTCCGGCTTCGGCCAGCACCACCGCCGGGCGGAGTTTGGACGCCGTGAGGTCGGAAAAAGGAAAGTGAACTATGACGACTTGGCCGGCTGTAAATGTGCCCATGCGGCGTCCTCCTCGGCGCGATTCCAGTCCTCGGCGAGCGCCGCCTCGCTCAACAGCGCGGCGTCATGCACGGTCGGAGCTTCTTCGAGAATCGTGACCAGCGCGCGGCGCGGGGACGGCACGCGGATCGGCTCGACCAAATGCACCTCGCCATTCGTCTCAATGACTGCTTCGACCGTTTTCATCTTGATTCAAACTATAGCTTGGCGGCGGCGTTCTGCAAAGCGCATTTCTGCGGCGTCTGACCCGGACTTGCGTTCGGCAATTTTCTTGGCGTATTCGAGCAGTTGTCTTTCCAGTTCGGCAATGCGTCTTTCCAATTTTTCCCGTTTCTCGCGGGTCGCGGGCAGAACCAGCTTGCCCGCCAATCATTTCCGGGCTAACGTGACCGCATGAGCACGATTTCAGTCAGCGAATTGAAGAAGAAGCCGGCCAAGCAATGGCTCAAGTCCGCCAGCAAGGATGACTTGGTCATCACGGCGAAAGGCCAGCCGGTGGCCGTGCTCTTGCGCATCGCTGCGGCATCGGTGGAGTCCACCCGCGCGCTGGTGCGCAGCTTGCGGGCGTTGCAGGCGCAGGCCGGTCTGCAACAGGCCGCCGCCGTCAGCGGCACCGCCGGGTTGTCCATGTCCGACATTGATGCCGAAATCGCCGCCCGCCGCCGCGCCCGCCGCCGGAAATGAAGATCGTGCTCGACACCAATGTTGTCGTGTCGGGCCTGCTGCAAGCACGGGGCAATCCGGCCCAGGTCCTCGCGCTGGTTTTATCGGGGGCCATCCAGATTTGTCATGGCAAGCGCATCCTTGCTGAATATGCCGAAGTCCTCGCCCGGCCGCGCTTCAAGTTCGACCCGAAGCGCGTCCGCGAAGTGCTGAACAAAATTGGAACGGACGGGCTGACCGTTGATGCCAGCGGAGAATCCAATTTGAATTTGCCCGACCCGGATGATGAGCCGTTCCTCGCGGTTGCCCTGGCAGCTTCGGCGGATTTTCTTGTTACCGGAAACCTGGCCGATTATCCACCCGACAAACGGCGCGGATGCACTGTCGTTTCTCCCGCCTCATTCATGACGGAATGGCAAAGAATGGCGGGCAATTAGCAGGTTTGTGTTCGCTGACCGGCGGTTATTTTTCGCTGGATTTGCTCATTCGTGGTAGTCGTCCCGGCCCATGAGCACTTTACGCAGTTGGGCCTCGGTGACGCGCGGCCATTTTAGTTTCCGCAGCCAGAGATTGGTTTTTGCCACATCGAAAGCTTCGGCATCGAACGGTCGGCCAAGCCATTCCTTCATGGTCTTGTGCTCCGGGTGTTTCGGGTTTTTCAGAGTCTTGAGCAATTCCGCATAGCCCCAGATGCCGCCGCAGTCCTCCGGAGGACAGGCGCTGGCGCCGTCGAGGCAGAGCGCGGTCGTCGCAGCGGCAGCCGCGTTTGGTAGAATCTTTTCGACCGTGATCTCGTGTTCCCATGAGTCGCCGAAGTCGTATTCGTAACCGAATTGCACACGCTCGTGCGGCGCGACCTGCATAAGTCTGGCCTTGGATTCATCTCGATCTGGTTCCTCGCCAAAGCCCATGTCTTCAATGTGGCGCGGATCGCTGTAGCGCGCATCGCTGGTGAGGAAATGGTGCAAGTGGCTGTTGGTCCATCCCATCGCCACTTGGATGACGGCATGGAGCCAGCCCAGGTTGGCATCGCCCGGCACTTGCAGCCGCCGCCAGACGAGCGGTTTCGCACCGAGCAAGACGATTTGGAGTTGGTAGATCGGAGCGGTGCCTTTGCCGACGGCGGGTTCGATTTGAGCGATCATGGTGGGTCGGTGTTTATCAGTGTTTCTCTTCCGTGCGGTGTTTGACGATTTTCACTCACGCGCCGCAACACTTCTTGTATTTCTTGTCGCTGCCGCAGGGGCACGGCTCGTTGCGGCCGATTTTGGGCTGCGCAACATACGGTTCGGGCAGAGAATCGAATTCCGAATCGCCAAGCGGGTCGCTTGATTTGGTTTCGGGCGGGGCTATGGCTTGCAACACTTCGAGCGTTTCACGCAGTTCGGCATTTTCCTGCTCACAAGCCTCGATTTGTTCGCGCCAGCCGGCCATTTGCTCCTGCATCGCCGTGAGCGAATTCGGTTTGGGCGGATGCTCACGCTTCGTTTTCAATTTAAAATGAATCTGCACGTCCTCTAAATCGCCGTTGACGGATTCATCCACGCGCCCAGAGGCGAAGGCGGCTTCGATGACGGGCAGCGCCTCCACCGCGCGCAAATCCCAAAGCGCGGAAATCACAAACGTGTTCACGGTCTCGGGCTGGTCGACGAATCTTTCCAATTGCGCTGCCAGTCGCGCCACGCACTCGCCGCGCAGTTCCGGATGCGCTTGGCCGATGTGGCCGAGCGTGTCCGCCGCAGTCACGCGCGCCCATTCGCCATGATTGACATCAGTAAGGTAATTCGACGTCGGCCCGATCACCGGCGCGCCGATGAGCGCCAGAGCTTCGGGCAAATCCGACTGGACCCATTCATCCTCGAAATCGTCGGCGCGCTGAAACAGCGCGAGCAGCGGCGCGATGGCTTCCGGTGCGCGCAATTGCGCCAGCGCCCGCCACGCGTGAACCGGCGCCCAGACCAGCGGACTCTTTTGCGGCCCGTTGTTTAACCGCTCATCTGTGGCCATGCGGATCAAATCCGGCACGGTGTCAGCTAAAATACCCAAAGCGGCGTAATCCTGCGAATCGTTGCGGCGCGGTTCGCCCAGTGAAAGAAGCTGGCTCACAGGCGGCACGTAAGCGCTTGCAGCGGTTGAGGGAATGTTGGGCATTCGCGTGTTTGGCTATTTCGCGGTCGAAACTCAACCGTCGGATTTCCTTTTCGCGTATTCCAGCAATTGTCTTTCCAGTTCGGCGATGCGTCGTTCCAATTTTTCCCGTTCCTCGCGATGTTCATCTATTTTCATCGGAGGATACATTGACCCCGCGTAAAGCACCGGCAAATGACCGGAGGTTAAATACATTTTCTCCCGTGCGATGTGCGGCGTTTTCACGCGCACATAACCGGCGGCGAATTCCGTTTCCTTNNATTCGGTGTCAATCGCGAACAGCCCCATCTCCGCGCCGATCTTGCGATGGTCGCGGCGCTTGGCCTCCTCGATCATCTTGAAATACTCGTCAAGCGCGGTCTTGTTCTTGAACGCCGTGCCGTAGATGCGCTGGAGCTGNNCGCACAGGTCAACGAAATCGCCGTTTTTGAAATACGTGATTTGCTCGCCCTCGGGAATGGCTTCGAGGTTGCCGATCTTGAACTTGCTCGGATTGCCCGGCCGCTCGGTCAGTCCGCCGAGCCGGCCGCTCTCGCAATCCTTGAGCGCCTGCTCGCGCGTGACGACGATTTTCTCGAAGGTGTTGTTCGCCTTGATTTCCTTTTTCATCTCGGCCTCGATGGCGGCGAAATCCTCCGGCGAGATGCGGTGCTTCAGGTCCACGTCGTAGTAAAAGCCGTTCTCGACCGGCGGGCCGGCGGCGAATTGGGCGTCCGGCCACAGCCGCAGGATGGCGGTGGCCATGACATGCGCGGTGGAATGCCGGAGGCGCTCCAATTCGGTCATCTTCGCACGGTCGTCTAAAGTTTTACGTTCGTTTTCCATAAATTCTTAACCGCTAATCTGCGCTCATCCCCGCTAATCGGTGTTTATCGGCGCAGATTAGCCATGATTAGCGGTTCACAAACAAAAACGCCCCGGACGATTGGTCAGAGGCGTTGGCGTTCATTCCCTTTTGCGGAATGAACGCTAAATCGTGGTTGTGGTGTTCAGTTTGTTGGACACGCGGAAACCTTAGTAAATCAACGGAATGTTGGCAAATGATTTTCCGACACAGCGGAGCGCCGGTTTCCGACCCGGCGTGTTGGCAGGAATGGATGTTGAGACGCGTCGGATTGGAGAACGGCGCTCCAATCGGGTCACTTCGCTTCGACGAGCTTCACGTAATCCAGTCCGAACATGAAACTTGTCACAGCCTTCGCGTTTGCGCCGGTGATGGCGACAGTCAACTTGTGTTCGCCCGCCGATAGTTCGCGCGCGCCGAGTTCGAGTTCTCCGGTGGCGATGACGCCGTCGTGATAAAGGTCAATCGGCTCGCCAAGCTTCCCGCCGTCGAGTGAGAGTTGCACGATGCCGTAATCCACGGCTTTTGTGAGTTGCGCGAGCAGTTCGTAGCGGCCCGTTTTTTCCACGGGCAACACGAGTTCGAGTTTGTCGCCGGGCTTGGCGCCGGTCCACCAAAGCTGCGCGTCGTTGCTCCACTGGTCGCCGAAAGGCGTCATGTCCTGCTCGCGCGGAATGCCGTCGGACCTGGAAAGGATTTTCATCTGCTCGCCTTCGGCAACACCGGGAACCTTTCTGGCAGCCGATTGCGCGAAATAATTGGTGCGTTCTTCGACCGGCACGGGTGAATACGGGTCGTTGCCGCCGGCTTCGAGATACCAGAAAACGGTCGAGGCGTAGCGAGTCGGGCGTTCGTTCGCAAAATATTTTTCGATGTCCGCCTCGAATGTTTTCTGGAACGGAATCTGGTCCGCAATGTGCCAGCGGTTGACCGAGACGTGGCCCCTGTTGTTGCCGTCGTTGCGTGTCTGGTTGTGAAAGGCGTTTTGGAACGGTGTCGGATTGCTCCAGGCGTAACCGAAATAATCCTCCGAACCGGTGCCAAATGTGGATGGAAATTTTTCGCCGTCCACGAAAAACTTTTCGTCGCCCTCGCCCCACCAGCCGCCGCGCGGATTCCACACGTGCAGCATCACGCCGACGAAACGTCCGCGCCCCGTGGTCTTGAGCAGCGGCCAGTCAATCTGCCGCTCGACTTCGGTCGGCAGAAATTCGTCGCGATGCCATTTCGCGTGGAAGCGGGCGTAATTTGTCGCCTCCGCGAAAAGCGGCTGCAGTTCTGTGTTGAGCTTGACTTTCACCGGAAACGAATTCTCATTTCGTAAAACGACGTTTGCATTTGTGGCGAACGGCATGAACCAGTGGCAATACCACCAACCGTCCGATGCCAAGCCGCATGGCCATGAGTTATACGAGTTCGCGCCGGGAGCAGTGCCGAAGAAATCCCCCAGTGGCGCCCAAACGCTTGGAGTTTTTTCCCCATCCCAGTAAATTTCAAGAGTGATTGCTCGCATGGCGTCACGGTCTGCGGGCTGCGGCGGCAGGTTCACGAATTTTACGCGGATGCTGACGATTGCGGCGGGGCCATCGTGTTTTACTACTAACTGACTCCCCGGATGGACTTCGGTGAATTCAGCTTTGTTCAGCATGCCTTGCATGCCTTGGCTATTGAACGGTGCTCCGAAAGCCCCGCTCCCCGTCAGCAGATCATTGGCTTCATCGAGCGCGGCATTTTCCTCCGGCGACAACTCGCGCTTGAACGTCGGCACTTGCGTTCCTTTCGGAAATGTCGAATAACCGAAATGGTAGTAAGCGCCCCAGTTTTCGTCGGCGACAATCTTGCAGGATTTCTGGAACGGAATCGGCGTGTAGTTGTTGCAGCCTCGCGAAACGATGTGGACCAGCGCGGGCCGCGTGAATGGCGCGTTCGTGCCGGAGAAATATTCTGCGAACGGCAAATCCACGGCGGGATTCGTGTCGCCGTCAAGATAGATTCGCACGTGACCAGCCTTCGGCGCGGCGGACCAGATGCGCCAGATGCAGCCCGGCCCTTCCATTTCGGCGAAGACGAATTTGCCGTCCTCCTTGCGGATGATGCCGTCGTTGTCTCCATTGGCGTCCCAATGGACATACTTGCCAGACTTTTCGTCGTAGCGGCTGGCGCGGTCGTAGCTGGAAAATTGCGCGGTTTTTTCTCCGGGTTCCGGCAGCGTGGCGAGATGTTCGAGGTCGGTGAGGCAGCGGACAAGATCAATGTAAGTCAGAACCGAGTTCGTTGCCCCGGCACTCGAAGCGGACGCGGTTGAGACCAGCCAGGCCGCGAACAGGATTGAAGAAACGCGATTCATATGCGTCACTCATTCGCGCGAATGCGCTGCCACCCGATCATCTTGACGCGGTGGCCAAGGATCTCCCGTCCGGTCAAATTTTCTTGCCTAGCGGACATGAAAAAAGTTTAACAACGAAGATTCAAAGACATGAAGCAGAAATTTCTGATGCTTTTCGTCTTCACTCCGCTTCTGCGCCGCGATTGACGGTGAGTCTGCGATTTGGTCTGCTGGAGCGATGCCGTTATTGACTCACCCCACCTCCATGCACGCCTCGCTGGACAACTGGATTGCACGCGACGCGATTCTGTTTTCTGTTGATTTGCCGGCAATCTTCAATGCCGGCGTTGACAAGGTCGTCGCCTCGCTGGGCGACTCGGTGGAGTTGCTCGGCTTCGGGGAAGCGCTTCACGGTGGCGAGGACATTCTCATGCTCCGCAACCGACTCTTCCAGCGATTGGTGGAGGCGCATGGTTACAGCGCCATTGCCATCGAGAGCAGTTTCCCCCGGGCGCGCCTGGTGAATGATTAC
>PLZL01000054.1 GCA_003152145.1 Limisphaerales bacterium | reverse complement strand
CCGGCAACTGGCCCAGGAGCATCAAAAACTGGTGTTGGTCGTCTCTCATCTAAACTTCGTCTGCATCCGTCCAGTGCTTTGGGTTAATTCACCATCACATCTGGGCATATGAATTCTACAAGGAACCTTTGCCGGCGGGCGGCGGGCGGGCGCTCCGCGCCCGCTCCGCCGCTCCACCGTCAAAGGAATCCGGTTCATTTGACACGCGCCACAATTGCTTTGGCGTTTTATCGCCCGAACTTCATCGGATTGTCGGCGACCTGTTTTTTTAGCGACCCCAGGGAACGAGTCCCCGTAAACGAGCCGCATCAAGCCACCATGCCCGAACCGAGCGAGGCTGTCTCATCGCAAAGGTTACTCGCAGCGGGAACCACTTGGTTAAACCCCGCCGCTTTCACCACCAGCCCGTTTTTCCATGTGTCCTGTCCGCAGCGTCTGTCTCCACTCGCATCTATACCCGCTATCAAACGGATAACCGATGCAGACAGCGTCACCGTGTTCGCAAAGCTGTATTTGTTCAGCTCGTATGTATTCGCCCCAAGGCATTTTACAACGTATTCCGCCCCGGCCAGTGAGCGGTCATATTGACGAACATCTACACGCGCACCACCCGTCTGAATCTTCCACAGATGTTCAGCCTGGTGTTGCAGCGTGTGATAGTTGCGCGTAGCAGTTCCCCCCACCAGACAGTGGAAGTGGAAACGCCCATTCTTTTCGCCTTCTTCACCGCGCAGTGCTATGAGAAGACGATTGTAGGGGACGCCACAGACCTTGGCCAATTCCTGCAACCAGCGAAAAGCTTGACCATACGCAATTTTGGGTTTTGGGACACAGCCCGCGAAGGTCAAAGTTGCAAAAATATCCCAATGGATTCGAGCCAGTGAGATACCAAAATCTGTGGCGATCTCGGATTTGCGGATCGGATCGCGCCAGTCTCTGTCTATCCGAGGATTTTTATCCATAAGGTTTTACTTTCTGGCTTCGGTGATGATACTGCCGAGCAGCGTGGCCTTGCCGCCGTTGTCACCGTGGCGGATTTTCGACACGCCCACCTGGATCGTCGTGCCGACCGACTTACCCCACACGCGATGCCGCTCCTCGTCTTTGGTCCGAAAATAGAGCAGCTCTTCCATACGATGCTCCGGCGGGTTGCTATTATCCATGCAGAGCAAATCGTAAGATTCGCCTGCGGGTTTGCCGTTCTTGGCCGGCCACGCGTTGTGGACTTCCTTGAACACTGTCAGTGTCATTATCATTTTATTGCCTTTCTCTTTTCCCGGCGTTGTTTGTTGTCCCATTCCGCTGCCGGCGACGGACGGGAAATCTGTCTGCCAGCATCTAATGAAAAACTGCTTTGAACGTCGAAACAGGACTTGCTAAAAACCCACTTTTTGGGACACATGTGTCCCATGCCTAAAAAGCGTAGAATCAAAAACAATTTGACCCGACTCCGCGAAGGGCTGGCCTGGTCCCAGCCCGAGTTTGCACGGCGATTTGGTGTCTCCGCTTCGATTATCAAAAAACTGGAAGCGGGCAAACGCACCATCACCCAAGATTTATCAGCGCGTATATTTGCCGAAACCGGAGTGATGCTCGTGGCGGGTCCGGAGGAGGATGAGTTGGAATACACCAAGGAAGATTACACGAAGTGGAAGAAGGAGGTTCTTTTCGACCGGAAGGCGGTCAAGGGCGCGGAACGGTTAATCATGAAACTGGTTGAATTGATGTTGGCGGCTGCGGCGCGTCCGGGTGTGGAAAAATCTTACGTCGTTTTCAACGCGTTGGTTCAGGCCATCGAGACGGTTAAACGAGAATTTCAAATGGAAAAACATATCGACGCGGAGTTGCGCGACCGGCTAAAGACCGAGACCAGGCATTACACCGTTCGAGAGTTGCGGCAAAATGATTTGTTAGCCAAACAGGTGGGATTTAAAGACGACCCGAAACTGAAAGACGACGAGCAGATCCCGATGACAAAGACGGTTGGTTGGCTGCCAGCGAAGGAATTATTCAATATAGCGTGGCAACATCGGGAATTTATTAAGGAATTGGAAGCGTCAGACGAAACCGCGCTAACCGAAGATCAAAAGGCAAAAGCCAAGGAAATCCAGATGAAACTAGATAAGGAAGTAGATGCTTTTTTGCCTCTTGATATGCGATGAACGGTTCCAGCAAACACTTTTGGGACCGTAAACAGATCGTTTATGAGCCTGAAATCGTGACCAAACATGGCAGCCTTCATTCCGCGTCCACTTGGCCTCCGTTCCGCTCGTATGCTCGTTCCGTCGCGCTGAATTTGCACCCGCCCCCCGCACCCGACTTTCAGCCAACGGGCTTTACGCCGTAAGCTGTAAGACGGGTTTGCCCCAGAACGCCCGCGCGACCGAACGGCACACCGCTTCACTCCGCCCAGCTTGCCGCTCCCTTCCGACAGCCAAGTTTCGTCACTCCGCAGAATTGAATGGTGCGACCAAAGCCGCTTTGAATTCTCCGCTCTTGCCACTCCAAATGGGAAATATCAATTTGAAGTTGTTCGGAGCGGGGCATCGGAATAAACTCGCGAATCTCTATGAAAGCAAATCTTTGTTTCGCATTGTCTTTACTGTTCATTTGCCCGGGAACAATGCGCATCTTCGCCCAGACCGGCGCGGACGTTGAGGCGCAAGGGGTCAAGGCGCAGGACACCAAAGGGACGCCGGACGAACGGGCGGATCAACTCGCCGCCGAAATGACCTTCGCCGAGAAGGTTTCCCTTCTCTCCGGGGGGCCGGGCGGCTTCAGCACTCGCGCCATT
>PLZL01000188.1:1479-2984 GCA_003152145.1 Limisphaerales bacterium | reverse complement strand
ACCAAAACGGTGTTGAATTCTCCGCTAACCGAACTTGATGGCAGCCCGCGTTCACCATCGAATGCGTCTGATTCTTGGTTCTGAGCATTATTCGTGGTGAGTGGAACCGAAGTTTGAGACGGAGTTTTTGAAGACGTTGCTTAGGCTGCCCGCAACGGACTGAATGGAATGTCAGGGATTCAGACGCTACGGCGATTTTTTCATTGGCGGATGTGTCGTCTGGTGGATCTAAACGGACGGCTGAATTTGCTGCTAAACATAAGAAGGCACCCATGCATGTAGTCTATCCAGTGAAATTCAGTCGCGCATTCAAATAAATTACTGCTACAAAAGCGTCAAAGCTTTGTCTCTAGTAATACGTGCAAATTTGACACCATCTTGAAATCGCTGTTCCGCTTGGGTTTTGTCAGCTGGATTTGAAGCGACCGCATACGCGTCGAAAAACACAGCGAATGAAACACTTTTGACTTTTCCGACCGATTCGACCTTGAATAGTTGGATTAGTAGCGAAGAGCACCTTAAATCTGTGAATGCAGGTATTTCAGAGGCTTGGTCGGAAGAAATCGCCAAGTCTGGCTATTTACGGACATTCCGAAAAAAATGGAATAAATCTGAAAGCTGTGCCGTATGCTCTCAAATAATTGTATAAAAGCACGCAAATTTAACCTGCCGCATTCAAATCAGCAAATTCTCCTGAATCAATCGGTTTTAGAAGTCTTTTCTACATATCGACAACTAAGGAGCGAACCGGAATCTGGCGGACTCCTTTTCGCTGAATTCGATTTTCCGCGCATAAATGTCAAGGAAATATCGCCACCACATTCCAGCGATAAACGATGGAGGACATTTTTCATTCCTAATCGCGTTCTTCAGAGACGACTAATCCGCAGTCGTTTTAAGAAAGCGCTTCATTTTGTTGGCGAATGGCATACACATCCAATGGCAGTCCCTGTTCCATCAAAAATAGACTTGGAATCCATGACTGAAGCATTTTCAAAGTCTCATCATGAACTTAATTATTTTTTGATGATTATCGTTGGAAATGATTCGGAAAGACTCAATTTGTGGGTCAGTGCCCATAACGGGACTAACTACCACCAACTCGACGAAGATTAGATCAGACTGCGGTGATTTTGTGTGAATCAGCACTTCAACGCCCTCGCCGTCAGACCGGTTGAAAATCTCCGCGATTCGCTCCACTTCGTAAATTAAGGCTCGCTCCGTTCCGCGACCCCGCTCCGTTTTTCAACCGGACTGACATCGGCCCAAGTGAGCCGGAGACTGCGGAAAGTTGCCACTGCCGGGAAAATACCTGGAATCCCGTCCGTGACAATTTTCCGCAGACTCCGGGCAGGGTTCCAAAACCAAACGAAGGGGAATGGATGGTTGTTTGTCTTCGCCTTTTTTACGCCCGCCATCACCCCACCGTTTGCTGCTCACCGGTCCGACACCGAGCCGAAATTTGGAAGCGAGATCTAAAACCGCGCCAGCGTCTCCCCTTTGCC
>PLZL01000188.1:0-1473 GCA_003152145.1 Limisphaerales bacterium | reverse complement strand
CAAGCAGAGTTTGTCCGGCATTGTGCCAATCGCCGATTGTCCACCGAAGCGGTTTTGAACTATTTGCGGACACGGTTGCCGAGGCAATACGAAGTTGCGGAAGTTGTAGGCAAATGGGTTTGGCTGGACGTTTCACCCGCTCGCAAGCCCGGTCTGGCCAGCTTGCTTTGGGCTTTGGGCTTCCACTGGAATCAGCGGCACGGTGTCTGGCAGCATCCGTGCGGCAGTTTCAACCCGTTCGGCATCCATCCCGCCGACCCGAGCGCCAAGTATCGCTCATATTTTCCCGCCGACATGCTGCCCGCTTGAAAGGACAAACACCATGAACGCGATTGAATTAGCACTGGCACTGTCAGTGAAACTGTCAGTGAAAGCAAACGCCAATAGGCGAAAATTCTGGCGGTTTAACCCGAATAGTCTTTAGTTTTGCCAATGATTTGCTAATTTCCCTTTATCTGAAAACAATGCAACAGACTGTGTCCATCTGTGGTTAAAACATTCGCGGCAAAATGAGCGAATCCCAAAAACCCAATCGCCTTCAACGCAGCTTGCGCGCCACCTTCACCGGATTGGCGGTGAATGTTTTTCTCTCGGCGGCAAAACTGGTCGCGGGCATTGTCGGTCATTCCCATGCACTCGTTGCCGATGCCTGCGAATCGCTCACGGACATTTTCAGTTCCGTCATCGTCTGGCGCGGCGTCGTTGTGGCGGCGGAACCGGCGGATGAAGACCATCCCTACGGCCACGGCAAGGCCGAACCGCTCGCGGCGGCGGTGGTTTCGGGAATTCTCCTGTTCGTCGCGGGCTGGATTGCGATTGGAGCGTTGCACAACCTCGGCCAGCCGCGTCCCTCGCCAAAAACCTTCACACTGCTGGTTTTGTTCGGCGTTATTGTGATCAAGGAAGGCCTGTTCCGGTTTGTGGCGCGCGAGGCCGCCTCGGTGGAAAGCTCCGCAGTTCGCGCCGATGCGTGGCATCATCGCAGCGACGCGATTACGTCCATTGCCGCAGCGATTGGCATCAGCACGGCCTTGATTGGCGGAGAAAAATTTGCATGGGCGGACGACGCGGCGGCGCTGGCGGCGGCGGGCGTCATTGCGTGGAACGGCTGGCGATTGCTGCGCTCGACCTTTGGTGACTTGATGGACACCGCGCCCGACCGGAAAATTCGCGACAAAATCCGGAAGCTGGCAGAAACGGTCACCGGCGTCGCACGCGTGGAAAAATGTTTCGTCCGCAAGATGGGCTGGCAGCTTTACGTGGACATGCACGTGGAAGTGGATCCGCAAATGACCGTGCTGCGCTCGCACCAAATCGCCCACGAAGTGAAGGACAAAATCCGCGACACCATGCCCGCCGTCAACGACGTGCTCGTCCACATCGAGCCGTTGGGCATTGCAGCAAGACAACAGAAACCAAACCGCTAACCGGCGCTAATCCTCGCTGACTTGGGCTTGCCACGAAAAAACGGAC
>PLZL01000162.1 GCA_003152145.1 Limisphaerales bacterium | reverse complement strand
TTGGCTTTTTCGCCGGTGAACCGCAACAACGGCCAGACGGCGAAGCCGAGTTGCATGGACAACACGACCTGGCTGGCGACGAGCAGTTGCGTGGTTTTGCTTTCGCCAAAAAATCCGATGACACAAATCGCCGGAACGATGGCAATGAGCCGTGTGATGAGCCGGCGGAGCCACGGTCGCAATCGAATGTTCACGAAACCTTCCATCACGACCTGTCCGGCCAGCGTGCCGGTGAGCGTGGAATTCTGTCCCGAAGCCAGCAGCGCCACGGCGAATAAAATACCAGCCCCGCCCACGCCGAGGAGCGGGCTCAACAATTTGTAGGCATCCTGGATTTGCGCCACGTCCTGATGTCCCGACCAGTGAAACGCCGCCGCCGCGAGGGCGAGAATCGCGCCATTGACGAGCAGGGCGAACATGAGCGCCACCGTCGAGTCAATCGTCGCGAATTTGATGGCCTCGCGTTTGCCTGCGGCATTTTGCTCGAACTTGCGCGTCTGGACGATGGACGAGTGCAGGTAAAGATTGTGCGGCATGACGGTCGCGCCGATGATGCCGATGGCGACGTAGAGCATGTTTTGATTCTTCAAAATGTCCGGGCTGGGAATGAAGCCCAGGAGCATCGGCGTAACGTGAGGTTTCGAAAAGAAAAGTTCCGCCCCGAAACAACAGGCAATCGTTGTGATCAAAATGATCACCAAGGCTTCGATGTAACGGAAGCCTTTCGTCTGCAAAAACAGGACCGCAATCACGTCCGCAGCCGTGATGACACAGCCCCAGACCAGTGGAATGCCGAAGAGCAATTGCAGCGCGATGGCCGAGCCGACGACTTCGGCCAGATCGCAGGCGCCGATGGCGATTTCGCAGAGTATCCAGAGGAACCAGACGGTCGGCGTCGAGTAATGGTCCCGGCAGGCCTGGGCCAGATCGCGTCCCGTGGCGACGCCGAGTTTGATGGACAAGTGCTGGAGCAGAATCGCCATGAGATTGGAAAGCATGACGATGGAAAGCAGGGTGTAACCGAATTGCGCGCCGCCGGAAAGATCGGTCGCCCAGTTGCCGGGATCCATGTAACCGACGGCGATGAGAAAGCCGGGGCCGGAAAATGCGAACAGCTTCCGCCAAAACGGGGCGTTGGCCGGGATCACGATGCTGCGGTGGACTTCCGGCAGTGAGACCCGCCTGGCAGACTTGCGCCAGCTGGCGCCCGATGCCGGGACATGAATTTCGTCGTGCTGGTTCCGGGGATTCTGCGGTTGTTCCGGTGGCGGATCCATTTTGGCTCCGGATTAAAATCTCACGGTGATTCCGGCGAAGGGATTGAAATCATTCGCCGCGTGCGTGACGCCGAAATTGCAGCCGCAGTCGAGCTGCACGTTTTCATTCCCGGCAAATTCGAGGCCAAAATCGACCGTCCCGATCCAGCCGGAATGACGTTCTGTGCTGATGTCGGTGAAAAATTCCAGGTAGCCGCTCAACTTTCCGGCGCTGGCGTGGTCAACCGTGGCCATGTTGACGAAGTCCTCGTGATAATTGCTGTCGTTGCCATCCTGAAAAAAACCGGCGCCGGTTTCCAATCCCAAGTCAAAACCGCCCCGCAGTTTTACGGCCAGGGGAAGAAGGAGGCCGCCTTCAACCGCGTTGTTGCCCAGCCCGTCCGTGCTGGTCGGAAACTTAGCGTAAGGCAGGAGCGCGAACGCGGTTTGACCGCCGTCATCACCCCACAGGTTGACCTTTAACCGCGTGGTGAAGTTGCCGACGCCTGACTGGGTTGTGGTTGTGCCCGCCGTGTGATTTTCCGTGCGAACGTGCAGGTAGTTGTCGAAAATGAACCGGAGGTCAACATTGTTCAAGAGGCCGGCTTTGATGTTGAAAGGCGCGACGTTCCAGGCCCGCGTGCGGACGCCGTCGGAATCATTGTAGGTGTAATTGGCAAAATCCATCTCCAACTGAGAATGTCCGGCGTCCACGGTGTAAGGCGATTCGGTCTTGTCGGGCCGATCGGGGGACAGTTCCCGTAGCAACGCGTCCGGCACGGGATTAAAAAGGTTATGGCTGCTTTTGTCCGGCGCCGGAGTTTCCTGCGCCCGGACGCCGGATGCAATCCAGCGGAGAAACAGCCAAGCGGCAATGGTCATTTTCACCATAAGCAAATCAATGTAGCGCTAGATATAATTTGGAAACCGGGCTGTCAACAAGAATTTGTAGCATTGACTACAAAATAAAACCTCGACTAAAAAACCGGCATTTGCTCCATTTTAGAAATCATGCCGCGTTCCATCCGCAAACCTCTGGCTGCCGCGCGTCCGGCGGTGCCGCCGGCCGAAACGTTCCGCCGTTCGCGGCGCGACCGCGCGTCGGAAACCGCCCAGGATTACGTCGAAGCCATCGCCGATCTGACGGTCTCCGTCGGCGAGGCGCGCGTGGTAGATTTGGCACGGCGGCTGGGCGTGACGCACGTGACCGTCAACCGCACTCTGGCGCGGCTGCAACAGGCCGGCTTTGTGAACACCAAACCTTACCGCGCCATCTTCCTCACGAACGCCGGGAACCGGCTGGCCGGGGAATGCAAGCGGCGGCATGAAACCGTGGTGGCCTTTTTGCGTTCGCTCGGTGTTCCGGAAAACGCGGCGGAAATGGACGCCGAGGGCATCGAGCATCACGTCAGCCCCGAAACGCTGGCCGTGTTTGAAAGCCGGTTGAAGAAAAGGTGATGCGCCCGCTCGACATCCAGCACATTGGCAACGAACTGGCCATCAAATGGGACGATGGCGGGGAGAGCTTCATTCCGCTGGAAACGTTGCGCCGCTGCTGTCCCTGCGCCGGCTGCAAAGGCGAAACCGACATCATGGGCAACGTCTATAAAAATCCTGCGCAGCCGCTGATGCCGAAGGCACTTGAACTCACGCGGATTGTTACCGTGGGCGGCTATGCGATTCAGCCGGTCTGGGCCGACGGGCATAACACGGGAATTTATTCGTTTGATTATCTCCGGCGGGTCGCGGAGGAAAAGGAGTGAAACGCATTTGGTTTCCGGCGTTTCACGGAAGCACGCTTGCCGTCCTGGACTGCGGTGGCTGTGACACCGCTTTAAGCCCGAATTCCGAAGTTGGGAGCGCACGCGGCCCGCGTGCTGGTTTGGGCGGCCCGCCTAAACCATCGTTCCACACCTTCGACGGCCAGCCCTGGCGGCAAAAAGTGGGTTGGACGAGATTTTCGGCGAGCCGCCGAAAATCGCACGCCAGCGGCGTGCGCTCGCCCCGAACCTCATCGCCCACGCGTTCCAACTTCGGAATTCGGGTTAAGAGCGCTCTGATTTTGTTGGCGGGCCAAAAAGCGGCGTCGCGCTCCGCTTGCCGCCGCAGTCCAAAACGCTGCGCGACTGGCGGGCAGGTTCGGCAAAGAGCAAACCGGCGCGCTCCAAAGAACGCGCCGGTTTTTTAGGGTTGAGCCGCGGCAGCACGCCGCAGCCCACCACAATTGTCACGGGAGAATCAGCACGCGGTAGAACTTCACCGTGCCGGTGGAATTGTCGTCAAATTCCATGTCGGTGCCGGTGCCGGTGAGGATGGCGTTGGTGATCCAGTTGCCGGGGAACAGGCTGGCGGAACTCAAGATTGCATATTGCTTGCCGCTGACCGTCGGCCAATAAATGGACATGGCCGCGCCGGAAGGAGGCGGTGTATTGGGATTCAAGCTCGGAAAGTCGTTGGGCGTGTTGGGGTCAACCCCGGCAACATATTTTCCCCAGTTGTTGATGCCGTCGCCCGACGGGCAGGCATTGGAGACCGAGAGCAGATTGTAAATGGTGCCGAAATACTGCAGTCGCCAGGAATCCGAGATGCCGTCGTTATAGGTGGAATTGGTGCGGCTGGACAGAGTAATCAAACCCGTCAGCGTGTGTTTGGGGAAGGAGATCAAGCCGCTGGGCGAGGCCGAGGCGTGGTCAAAATGAACCGCGTAAGCGGACAAGCTCGTGGCGTTCGCCGGAATGGTGATGGTCAGCGTGCCGATGACGGCGTTGCCGGTGACGCCAAGGTTTTGGGGAATCGGAAATTGCTTGGGCAGCAAGGCCACGGAATAATTGCCATTTCCAAAGCTGTCTTGCAGTCCGGCCGCGCCGGGATTGTAATTGTTCAGATTATTGAACGGCGAATTGAGGGTAAATGAAACGGGGGTTGTCAAAGCCGGCGAGCCGTCCAAGGGCACGACGCTGATGTTCAGCATCAAAACACTCAACGGATAGGCGCCAAAGACCGAGGCGGTTACGGGGATTGAAATCTGCTGGCCAGGGGTGGCCTGATAATCGCCGGCAGTGAAATTGACGAACGGCGTGTTGGTGATGGAATCCGGGCTTAAGCTCGAATTGAATGCTGGTTGAACTTTGCCGCCGCCTGACGATAACTGTTTTTGCAGAGCCGGTTCAATGGCGGGGGCGTAGTTGGCTGTCGCCACGCGGACGCCATTCGTCCAGACCCGCTCGAACCACAGGAGATTGTTGGTGAACTCCGAACGGAGAAAAGTCACATAAACGTCCGCCACATCCAATTGGCCGTCGCCAAAGGCCATTTGGTTGATGTTGGTGAAGTCTCCGCCAAGCAATGCGGCCGTGTTGGTGATGTAGGCGTTGGTATAATATCCGTAAAATTGACTGGTCGGATCTGAATCTACATAGCCAATCCCGCCGGCGGAATCCATGGCGTCAAAGAAATCGCTGCCGGGCGGAGGCATGTTCCAAGAATAAACCGCCGACTGGAACACCTGTTCCGCATCTGCGCTTCCATACTTTGTCAGGTTGCTCGACCCAAAATCGCCCGCATTGAACCAGCGGAATGGATAAACGTCGCCCACAAGGTATGGGATGCTTCCTATTGTGACATTTTTGATGGCATTGAGCGTGCCTGCGCCTAGGGATGCGCTGTTGGTTCCGCTCGGGGCGACAATGATCACCGCCGAACCCGGCGTGCCAATGCCGTCATCCGTCGCCGATGCCTGGCCGACTTGAATTTGATATTGCTGGCCGTTGGTGGCGCCGGGCGAGATTTTGAAACTATAGCCTCCAGCGATGACACCGTTGGGTTGTTGGCTGTTGGGGAACAAGTCGTCGTGGGCGAGAGAGTATTGAATCAGGTCCTGCACTGTCGTGTTGTAAAGGTTGGTGCGGCCGTAACGTTCAAGCCAGCCAACGGCAAGCTGGTTCCCATTGCTGACCAGCAGATTGACGAAAACCTGGCCGGCGCTGTTGGTCACATAATCTTCCGGCGGCAGGCTGGTAGTCTCATTGGCGGCAAACATCCACGGGGGAATCGCAAAATATACCGTGCCGGGAACATTTGTTTCTGTTCCGGGCAACATGAGCATGGACTGAAAATTGAATGGTCCGGCAGCAGGGGCCGGATTTGTCACCCCGACGCCCGTGCTGGATACCGACACATTGAATTGCAAGCTATACACCGGTGTTCCGGGCAACATGGTCAGGGTCACCGGCGCGTAAAAAGTCTGGCCCGACGCACCCACAAACGCGCTGGAGGCTTCGCCCGAGGCAAAGCCGAAACTGATGGTATTCGCAACGTAATTGCTCGCGTAAAAAGTATTGGTGACGATGACGCTGGGCTGATAATTCGCTTTGAAACCTGCGATTTGGAACTGTAGCAAGTTCGTGCTGGCTGGGAACTGTAGAGACAACATTGTGCCATTTGTAATCGGTCCAATAGCGCTAACATTGGTCGGGCTAGGAACGCTGCCATCCGTGGTATAATACATCTGTGCCCCAGTTGTTATGCTGCTGACCGTGAACTGGGCGGCATCGGTGCCGTTGACCTGCGGGTTGCCGACAATGAATTGGAACAGCGCCGAAACAACGGCGCTATTGGGATGGCCGGACTGTTCGCCAATGGCCTTGATGGCCAGATTCGGCAAAATCTGCGCGACCGTCAAGTTGGTGACAGTAGAAAAAGGAAGGCCATCCACATAACCGACCGGTGCCGAAACAGAGGCAAACGTGGGGTCGGGAACGTTGGTAACGGTTGGCGTGTTCAAATAGGTGTAGAGTGTTTTGCTGCCGGCGGCTCCGATGATGACGATAGGCACGTCATTGTTGAAAGTAATCCCGGAAGGTGAGCCAACATTAAACACCGATGTGTAAGGGAATGGCGTAGACGTTGGGGGAAAAGTAACCCATCCGATTTGCGGGTCGGGCACCGGGGGCAGCGGCGGTGTGGTGCTAACTTCAGCCGAGTTGGTGCTTTCACCGCCGGTGTTCGAGGCTGAAACGACATAGTAATATGTATTTCCGTTCACCACGGAGGTGTCGGTAAAAGTTGTGGCAGTTATGTTGGTGGCAATAATCGTGTAAGGGCCGCCGCTGGAAGGCGCGCGTTCTACATTGTAGTCCGTTGCGTTAGGAACCGTTGACCATGTCAAAGTGACCTGCCCGAAGTTTGTGGTGACGGTCAGAATGGTTGGTGCAGCCGGCGGCGGGGGGAGCGGCGGCTTGATATTGGCTCCCGTGACATCGCGGATGATGTGGTAATAATCCTCGGTCGTATAAATTGTGCCGTCTGGCCCAATGGCCACGCCGAAAGGCATCCGCGCTTGGACATTGCCAAAACCAGGCCCGCCATCAGGCTCCCAGACCGCCCCGTCCGACCAACCCTTAAGCGCTGTCCCGCCGGTCGGCGTTGTGCCAGTCCACCAATAATTCGAGGCGACACCATACAGATTGGTGGTGAGGCCGGCGACAGTCACGACTTTGACGCGATGATTGCCGAAGTCAGAAACAATCAAACTTCCATCGCCCGCCTCTGCTATGCCAGAGGGCTGGAAAAACCGGGCGCTGGCATTCAAAACACCCTGGTTCCTATTGCCGGTGCCATCGCCGGCACCATTGAAACCGGCATTGGTCATGATGATGCCACTGGTCGGGTCAATCAGATAAATGCCGTTGCGTCCGGAGTCGCAAACGGCAAGCCATCCTGCGCTCGGCCCGCTTCTCTTCACAACGATGCCTTGCAGGAATGTGCCGGCATTGGTGATGGTGACGACGACATTGCTCACGCCGGCCGGCGTAATCTTGAACACGGTGTTCCTGGCAGTCACATAAATATCGCCAATGGTGTCCAGGGCGATGCCGCTGGCGTTGGTCAACTTTGTCATGTTGGTGGCGATTAAATTGCCGAGATAATCAAATTCTACCACCGTTCCATTGGCGCCATTGCCGCGGTTGAGGACGAAGACGTCGCTCAAAGCATCAACCGCCACCCCGACCGGCTGGGAAATCAAATTGGCCGGGACGTAGGGGGGATCTGGAGCAAAGGTGAAAATTTCGCTCGGGTTGGGTGAGGGATCAATCAGGCGAATCGCATTATTGTCCCTGTCCGCCACATAAAGATAACCCTGAAAACTGTCATACGCGAGGCCAGAAGGCGTGTGGAATTGCGAATAGAGAGTTCCATAGACGCTATTCGAAGAACCAAAGCTGTGGCCAGGATTGTAATATTGCGGGCCACCGCCCAAAGTGGTGACGGTCGTTTCCGTTATTGTTGGAGTTTGCGCCTTGAGACTGACAGCAAGCGGCAATAACACGGCAATCGCCAGAAGACCAAACCAGCGAGCCGCAACGCTTTCTTGTCCGACGCGCAGCAAAGTTGCATTTTTCATAAAACGACCTGGGTTGTTGTCTTTCAAGACACGTTGAATAGTCCGGTTCACAAACTTCCTCAAGGCGTTGATGCCTTTCCTGGGTCTGGATTTTGGGTTTTGTCAGCTCTAAGGTCCGGTGCTATTGGATTGCTCCAGTCGCCGCGGGGTTGGGCGCTGTCCCACCAGGTATGCATCTTCATGGGGTCTTTCATGGTTCTCGGCTGGTTGCCGAGGAAGTTCTCGTCCGACGGCCTGAAATCCGCATCTTGAACGATGGTTGGCGTGATGAAAATCATGAGCTCGCTTTTATTAAGGCTTTTAACTTCACTGCGAAAAGCGAAGCCAAGAATCGGAATGTCGCCCAAAATGGGAACCTTGGTGTAGGAAGCGTTGGGATTGTCCTGCACCAGACCGCCCATGACCAGGGTGTGATTGTTGGGAATAAGGACTTGGGTCTCGATGTGGCGGCTGTCAAATTCGTCGGCTGAGTAAGTTGTGCCAGCGACGGTTTTGTTAACAGTGGCGAAATAACTCGATACGTCTGGGATGACCTTGAGCCAGATGTAATCGTTGGCGGTAATTCGCGGAGTCACTTGCAGGACGGTTCCGATGTTGGAGTAGGTGATTTGGGAGCTGCCGGATGAAACTCCTGCTGTTGACGCCGTGACATTGATGATCGGGAAATCGCGGGTGACGGAAATGGTTGCGGTTTCGTTGTCCAGCGTCACGACGCGCGGGGTGGAGACCACCTGCGCCTCCGCCGATTGATTCAGGAACGAGAGAACGGCCCTGGCGCCATCGGCCGACAGGAAACCCATATTTGGGGTCAGCCCGCTGGCCGAGTTTAACGACAGGCCGCCGCTGCCGGGGACTGTATTCAAAATGGTGGCGCTGCTCTGACCCGGCGTGGCGGTGATAGCCGGAACACCCGGGGTGGTGACCGCCGGCGTGGTGGTGGCCGGAGTTATGATAGCACCACTGGGAGTGGTTACAGCCGGAGTAGTCACGCCAGGAGTAGTCACGCCCGGCACGGCAGGAGAAAGAGTGACTAGGTCACCCGGAAGTTTGGTGATTGTTTGTGAAAGCGCGGCCGCATTCATTATGCCATTGCCAAAGGAAACGTTCTGGGCCTGCAACGTGCCTGACCAATTAATGCCTTTCTCCGTGCTGGGGTTGCTGGAAAGTTCAACCAAATGCGTTTCAATCAGCACCTGGCGGGTGGGCTTGTCGAGCTGGCTGATGAGCGTGTCCACGGCCGACTGTTCGGATTCGGTGGCAACCACGACCAACTGGCTGGTGCGTGCGTCGGGCACCACTTTGCTGCGCCGATCATCCGACAAAAGACTCACAACGCAGACCTGCATGTTGGAGGTGCTGGCGTATTTGAGCTGGACGACGCGGGTGACCAGTGGCGGCAGCGCGTTGGGTTCCTTGGTCGTGATTCTGGCAATCCCGGTTTTCGGATTTTCGACGAGTTGCAAATTGTAATTGTCCAGCAGCGCCAGGAGGGCCTGTTGAGCGGTGACATTTTCCCAGCGAATGGACAGTGTCGGTTCGGGTTTGATTTGACCGTTTTGATCCGGCTGGCCGTAACCGATTTTGGGGTCGAGCAAATAATTAATGCCCGCCAGCCGCGCCAGGCTTTCAATGGCCGTGGTGATCGGGACATCCTGGAATTGAATCGGCAGCTCGGCGGCGGCGGCTGGCGCGCTGGTGCCGATGGCCGCCTGGGAATTGGCCTTGGCGATCGCATTGCTGGCCAACATGTTGGGCGAGGCATTGGCCATTGACACGCTGGAAACCGGTTCGTTGCCGGCGGTTGTGCTGACAGGTTGATTGCCGCCCTCCGCCAAATTGCTCGCAGGTTGGTTGGTGGAGGCCCCGCTCGCAGCAGTCGGGTTGGCATCGGTGGCGCTGGTTTGGCACAAGGCCAACTGATGCAGGACAAATCCTGCAAGCAAGGTGACGACAAGTATTTTGGTCTTTTTCATGGTTTGACTCCTGTTTGCTCCCGCGTGGGGTTTGTTCCCGCACGGGGTAATAATGAACGAACAGATTCACGATTATGTGAAGCATTTCTTTTGCCATTCCGCCGATGTGAATGGAGGGGCAACTTGTTTTGAGAAGAATGTGTTGTCATAAATGATTCATGGCCCTCCGGATAAATGCAATACTTCGCTCGTGCCGCCGGCTTCGACGGTCGCAGTGCCGGCCTCCGGGTTGATGTCCACGCAATGAATGTGCAGCCGCTGCCCGGATTTGGTGGTGACGTCCCCATCGTCGCCGGGCGCAAAGGTATGGTTGTTGATGATCGCGAAGACACGCGGGACGGTTCCCAAAATGGATTTCAAAGTCAAGTCGGTCAACGCCGGGCCGCGAATTTGGCTCTGGGGATTGCTGATATAGAGCCGTGTGGAAGCGGGGAAGAACGGGTCGCGTCCTTCCGATGGGTTGTTGGGATTGACAAAGGCTGATTGCTGGATTCCCGGTTTGGCGTGTTCTGCCGGCGGCGCGGCTAACAGTGGCAGCGGGCCGGCAGCCGTCAGGGGCAGCCACGCTGCCAGCAGACATTGAAGGGTATGGGCGCGCGGTTTCATTCAGTTTCAACCTTGTGGTCCAGTTGGATTTGCCAGGGCAATAATGTCCATTCTAAAGGACAGTTTTTCATTGTTCTCGCCAGTGCCGCCGACGGGTTCGAGGGTCAGATTGGCAATTCGCGCGTGCGGAAAGGTGTTTTCAAAATCGGCGATGAATTTCCCCAAGTCGTGGTAATAGGCCGTGCCGCCTACCGTGACCTTGAGTTGTTTATACGGAAAATGCGGCAGCAAATCCACCTCGCCCATTGACAACTGGCTGTTGACCGAAATATCCACTTTGTAATGCTCCTTGAAATTCCGAATCGTATTGTAAATCCATTGAGCCGGATCACCAGAGACCATGTCACCCTCGGTCTGGGTGAGAGTGTAAGTCAATTCTGCCAATTGGGACGAAACAGCGCTGGCCTTCTTGATGGTGTCTTCCATGGATTGAAGATGGTTGCGAGCGGCACTAATCTGGGCATTGACTGCTGAAATGGTGCCATACTGGGGACGAATCAAACCAAAGACGATCAAGATCAGCAGAAATAGTGTGCCCATGCCCACCAGAATGAGTTGATCGCGCTTCTCTTTTGGAAGTTTGTTCATCGGGTCACCTCCGGATAACGACAGTCCAGCGTGAACATCACATACGGCTTTCCGGCATCGGTCTGCGGCGCGGAGGGTGGATTGGCGAGTTGCACCCCGTTGGTTTTGTCCAGCATGGTTTGGAAGTAAGCTTGTTTGGCGATGACTTCCTTGAACTTGTTGACCTGGTCGCCTGGATTGGCGCTGAAATCCCGCGCATCGAGATGCGTGATGATTCTTTCCTTGACGGTGGCCGGGCGGCCGGCAATCACGCGGTCGCCATTGGTTTGCGATTCCGTTCCTTCCGTTAAAAAGTAGGCCTGGTCCACACGCAGCCGGGTCAGTTGCACGTTGTCCACCGTGGCGTGTTGCAGCGCGTTGAGCAGGCTGCCTTGCAGGAAGCGGGCCGCCTGCATTTTTTGCAGCGCCGCCAGTCTGAATTGGATTGTCCCGATTCTTTTCCGGTTTGACTCCACGTGCTGATACGCGTTGGTTTGTGCATTGATAGACGCTTGCACCCCGGCGAAACGTTCCTTGGCCAGGATGGCGTTGATTTCCACCGTGCCGCTCCACATCAAGGACACCACGACCAGCGATACGCCGATGAAGATGGCGCGCTTGACCGGGTCGCGCCGACGCAAATCCTCGGCGGCTTGGGCTTCGGCTAGAAGGTTGATGTGGATTGGCATAACCTTGTTTGATTAAAACGCCGCCAGCGCGGCTCCTATGGCCACGCCCAATTGCGGTCCGACGTGTTCGATTTCGACCGTCTGCTGCCCCGGCAGCGCCAGCTGCAAAAACGTCGCCGGATTCCACGTCTTGCATTCGGCAATCATTTCCGCGTGCAGCATTTCCAGAAACATCTCCGACTTCGCCGCCGCGCCGCTGACATAAATTTGCGAGACGGGACGGTCCTGCTGGTGCTCGAAAAAGTCCAGTGACGCGCGCAACTCCCGTCCCAGCGGCCCCACCTGCATTTCGATGGAGGACTTGGCATCCGGCGCCATGCCCATCTTGGCGCTTTCCGCGTCGGCGTAGGTGATGTTCATGGCTTCCGCCAGCCCCTCCGTCAGTTTGTCCCCGCCGATGTTGACCACGCGGATCAAAACCAGCTCCCCGCGGTCCAGGATGCAAATCGAGGAATGTTTGAAGCCGATGTCCACCAGCGCCACGGAGTCGTTGGCGAATACCTGCGGCATGGCCATTTCAAAAGCATTCATCGGTCCGATGATTCCGGGCACAATGCAATCCGCCGTCAGTCCGGCGTTTTTGACGGCCACTTGGAAATCATCCAGCAATTGTTGTTTCGCGCCGGCCACGAGCACTTTTAGCTTGGGCACGCCGACGGGCTTGGCGGAGTCGGCGGGTTTGCCCGGCGCTGGCGCTGTCTTGGGCGGAAAAATGTGGCAATCAAAAGCGTAATTCGGCAAATCCTGTTGCAGATAGACCTTGGCGTTGTTCTTCAACACCAGCCGCATTTCGCCCACCGGAATCTGCGGCAACTCCACCTGCCGCACGATGGCGTCGTCAATGCCGACGGCCAGCGTCACAAATTTGGTCGTGCCGCCCAGCGCCTCGGCCACGTTGCGGAGATGGTCGGAGAGCAGCTCGGCGGAAAATTTCTTTTCGTAAATCGGAGTGTCCAGCAGCGCGTAGCGGCTCATGGCCAGCACTTCGCCCCGCCGCTCCATGAGAACGGCCTTCGTGGTGCGGGTGCCCAGATCCACCGCCATCATCTGGTTCCGCTTTTTCCTTGCTGCCCCGCCTATGAATGGCAACTCCATGCGCGCCTCTTTAAATACATATTCGGATTTTCATTTGCAACCACTAATTCAAACAATAGATTGGATGAGCAACAATCGCGCCAACTTCATGCGCCTCGAAAAACTTCCGCAACGACCGGCATTGTCCCCATGTGAGGCATGCGTGTCTTGGAATTTGGCGCGGCCAGNNGGCTTTCATGGGCGCATGGTGGAAAGGCGAACCGGCAAAGCGAAGCGGAGTTTTTGAGGCAACACGGGCTGGGCGGCTAATAATCTATCCAGGAGGCGCGGACAATCCTGTAGAACTTCGGCGTGAGCGGCGGCAGCTTGCTGGGATTGGTGAAATTCGCGTCAAAATTCCAATGGCGCGTGGGAA
>PLZL01000067.1 GCA_003152145.1 Limisphaerales bacterium | reverse complement strand
GTTTGTCGGACAGTAAAACATCACATGAGCAATAAATTGTTTGTAGGAAATCTTTCCTTCGAAACCACTGAAAACGACCTGCAGGACGCCTTTGCGGCGCACGGCACGGTCACGGAAACCAACCTGATGATGGACCGCGTAAGCGGCCGTCCCCGCGGATTTGGTTTCGTCACCATGAGCTCGCCCGAAGAGGCGCAGAAGGCCATTGCGGCGCTTAACGGCTCGCAGCTTGGCGGACGCGCCCTCACGGTCAACGTGGCAAAACCGCGTGAAGAACGCGCGCCCGGTGGCGGCGGCGGTCGTCGTGAATACGGCGGCAGCGGCGGTGGTTATGGCGGCGGCAGTCGCAGCCGTTACTAATTCGCTTGGACTTCAGGGCGGGGTTCGGGTGAACCGGACTCCGCCTCTTTTATTTGGCTGCGTCCCGTTTGCCATCCTATGGGATGCCGCTTGTTTGCACGGACCCGGCTATTTCCGTCAGTTCATGAAAGAAGAACACATTGAAGTCGAAGGTCGTGTCACGACCGTGCTCCCGGGAACAATGTTCCGGGTCGAACTGGACAACAAACATCTGGTGCTGGCGACGATCTGCGGCAAGATGCGCAAGCGCTGGGTGCGCCTCACCGTCGGCGACCGCGTGAAGATGGAGATATCGCCCTACGATTTGAACAAAGCGCGCATCACTTGGCGGATGCGTTAAAACTTTCGCTGCGGCATCTCCCTTAAGCCGCAAAGCCGTCTGCGGGCGAAGAAAGATTGCGCCCGTTTCTTTCCACTTGTTGCGGCATGCAAGGACTGCTACAAAACCGCGCATGCAATACAAATTTGTTCTGTTCCTGGGTTTGGCACCCGTCTTGTTCGGCGGCAACCTGCTCCGGGCGCAGCCAGCGTCCGACGACGCGCAAATCCAGCGCGGCAAATATCTGGTGGAGAACGTGGCGATGTGCTCGGATTGCCACACGCCGCGTGACGACAACGGCCAGTTCGACCGCTCGCAATGGCTGCAGGGAAACGTCCTCGACATCAAGCCGGACCACCCTATGCCTTTTGCCGCGGTGGCCCCGCCGATTGCGGGGCTGCCCGGCTTCACCGACGAGAAGGCGGTGAAGTTTCTGGAAACCGGCGTTGATCTCACCGGCAAACCGGCCATGTGGCCCATGCCGCAGTTTCGTTTCAATCATGACGACGCCGTGGCGGTGGTGGCGTATCTGCGTTCGTTGAAGCACTAGAATTGTGACCACCAAAGATTTGCTCGAAACCATGTTTCCATGACAACCAATCCCAAAATGGTTTGCCGCAAATACCCGACCCGGCCGGCGGTTCGCAACCTTAACCAATAAAAAATTATGAACCCCAAAAAACGCGCGCCCGCTTGGCAGATACGCTGCTTGAGATGCGACTTCACCGAACCGTGGGACAAGCCCGGCGTGCGGCTCAAGGCCTCCGGCCGCAAATTCATCTTCGGCCGCTGCCCGCACTGCAAGCGCATCCGGTTCCGCGTTATTGAAAAAGTCCCGGATCCAAAAGCGCACGGACTGTGATCCGCATCGGGGCCCGCAGTTGGCAAGGCCATGGGGCTTGCGACTACGCGGTGACTTGCTCGTAGGAAAAACTTGGAATGCCGGCACGGTCTTTCGCGTGTTCAATCGTCATTGAGCAGATGTTTCCGTCACGGTCGAAGTCGAGCAGCGTGTTCTCGTCCAAATCGCGCTTCTCCGCCACTGCGCCGGGCCGAAGCTCGATNNTCTGGCAGCAGTATAACACGCAAATACTTTTCGTCCATCTCGGAAAGCATACTCTGCGATAAGCATCAAAAAGCACTTACTTTTTGTGTCATCGGTTAAAATCTTCGTTAAAAGGTTATCAAGCTCATCAGTCTGAACGCCTGACTTAAGTTCGAGGCCGAGTGCCTCGACAAAGCCTCTAAAAAATCGTTCGGCGCGATAACGAGTCCATCGCTCGATTATCAATCCACGAAACTTTTCTGTAATGGTTGAGGTCAGAAACTCGGTAGCTTTTAAAACCGTTATCGTTGTTAAGGGCATAAGTTGAATTTTTTAATTCCCCGCCGCCACAAATCGAAATGATACAGCGCAACGACAACGAGCGAATGGCCAATCTTTTCATCGGCAACGAGTTTTGGTATTTCAGCCACCGGCACGAGCCGAGTCGCCAAATCCTCGCCGTGGTCCCAATGCACATCGTGTTTCAGCCGGCAGTTTTCAATCAGCACGGTGTAGGTTTTGTTGCTTAAAATCGCCGGGTTCGACCAGATGCGNNTTTTGGTCTGGCGTGATGGCGATGACGTTGACCCAATGGACGCTGTCGAGGACGTAGAAATCGTGCTCCCTGCCGGTGCGCGGCGAAAGCTTCACGTCGGAACGCAGTTTGAAGATGCGGAAATCTCCGACGGGCGTCGAACGGACTTTTTTCCAAGGCTTGATCATTTTCGATTTACGATGTGCGATTTACGCGGCAAATAAAATTCCGATTGTCATGGCCGACGCGTCAATCGCAAATTCAAAGCCCTTTTTGCTGCGCGGACCAACCTTGACGCATGAGAGCCAGCAAATGTTGCAATGCTTCTTCGTAAGTGCGGCCCTTTTGTCCGGCAAGCTGGCGGGCGCGCTTGTCCAGTTGCGCGGCCATTTCGGCGGATTTTTCGGATGGACAGCCCAGCGCGGTCAAAACCTTTGCGAGCTCAAAAATTTGCACAGAAAAATCCAACCACGGATTCACACGGATAAAAACGCGCCGTGGCGGGCGCTTTCAAAAATCCGTGTCCATCCGTGTTCATCCGTGGTTAAAAAATTATTTCACGCCGTCGGAGGCGACAATTTTGACGCTGATGAGGCCAACGCGTTTCTGCGGCTTGCTCCGTTCGCCGGAACCGCCGGAGCCGACGGGCGTGCCGGCGATTTTCGCGAGCACATCGTCGCCTTTGATCAATTTGCCGAACGCGGTGTATTGGCGGTCGAGGAACGAGGCGTCGCCGTCGCAGATGAAAAACTGGCTGCCGGCGGAATCGGGATTTGCGCTGCGCGCCATGGAGATGACCCCGCGCTGGTGGGAGCGGTCGTTGAACTCGGCCTTGACGGTGTGGCCGGGGCCGCCTGTGCCCCAATGACTTTCCTTGCTGGTGTCCTTGGTGAGCGGATCGCCGCCTTGAATCATGAAACCCTTGATGATGCGGTGGAAACAGGTGCCGTCGTAAAATCCTTTCTGGGCCAGTGTCTTGAAATTTTCGACGGTCTTGGGCGCGACGTCGGGCCAGAACTCAATGACCATCTCGCCTTCGGTGGTGCTTATGTGGGCGTTTTCGCTCATAAAAATTCGCGCGTTGATTTACTTTACGCTGTCTGCCGGAACAATTTTGATGCTGATGACGCCCATGCGTTTGTCCGGGCGGTCCGGCGGATGCGTTGGCGTCGTGGCGATTTTTTCCAGCACGTCGTCGCCTTTGATCAATTTGCCGAACGCGGTGTATTGGTGGTCGAGAAACGCCGGGTTGCCGTGGCAGATGAAAAATTGCGAGCCGGCGGAATCCGGGTCTTGCGACCGCGCCATGGAAAGGACGCCGCGCGTGTGCGAGCGGTCATTGAACTCGGCCTTGATTTGGTAACCGGGGTCGCCCGAGCCCCACATGGCTTCCTTGCTTGGGTCTTTGGTCAGCGGATCGCCGCCTTGAATCATGAAATCCTTGATGACGCGATGAAAGCAGGTGCCGTCGTAGAATCCCTGATTGGCGAGTTTCTTGAAATTGGCGACTGTGTTCGGCGCGACCTCGGGCCAGAATTCGACGACCATGGTGCCTTCAGTCGTGTTGATAACGGCCACTTCGCTGGTGCTGTTGGTGCCCGCCGTTTGATTGCCGGCGGGGTTGTTTGTCTGTTGAGCCTTGCTGCATGAGACCAGTGCGATGCTGGCGATCAGGCTGTATGCGCAAATTAAATTGGATGCTTTCATGGGCGCGCAATCTTCCAGAGTCGCGCCCAAAAGTCACGCCCGGAATTCAATCTTTTCTCATCGAACGCGTGATGAGGCTGCCGCGGCCGGTCCGGCGGCTGCGGAAAACGGCCAGCACGGCCAGCGCACCCGCGGCAAGCAACAGTGCCCCGCCAATGACGAGAGCGCCATTGTGGGCCGAACCGGAGTTTTCCGGCGATTGCACGACCGCGTTTGTGGATGTCATTGGATTGGATGGCGGAATGGGAACGAGTTTGCTTGGTGTCACCGGCGCGGAATTGGTTGGCGCGAACGAATTGGCTGGTGGAGCAGGAGCGGCATTTGTTTGAATCGCCGGCGCGGGGTTCGTCGGCGGTGGTGGCGCGACCAGATTCTTGGGGGCAACGAAGTTGGTTGGCGCAAACGAATTGGCCGATGAAGCGGGAGCGGCATTTGTTTGAACTGCCGGCACCGGATTCGTCGGCAGTGGTGGTGCAACCGGATTGGTTGGCGTGGTGGGAATGACGTTCGTCGTCGTCGGCGTGACCGGATTCTCGTGCATGACCGGATTGGTTGGCGTGGCGGGAACAACGTTCGCTGGCGTCACCGGTGCGGGGTTCGTCGGCAACGGCGGCGCGGGCGGCGGGGGCCAGTTGGTTTCCACTTTTGTGCCGATGATGATAAGTGGCGGTCCAATTGGCGGCTTGATAACCGGCGCGGGCGGCGGCGCAAGCGGCGGCGCGCTGATCGGTGTGGGCGGCGCGGGCGGCGGCGGAAATTCGGGGACACTCACCATGCCAGGTGGGAAATTCATCGTGCAGCCGGCGTATTGGCCCAATTGCGTGCGCAACACCAGGACGAACGGCTGCCGCGTCCTTTTTTGCTCGGCCAGCCGTTGCTGAATAACCCGGTTGATGCCGTCGTCGTAGGGCGTCCACTTGATTTCATCCTCGCCGTCGCAAAAAATCAGCACGGTCAGCCTCCCGGAATTCTGGATCACCTGGTTTAGCTGCGGCTGCAATGCGTTGAAGCGGGTGCCATTGGCGTAGTGTTGTTTGCCCACGAACTTGTTGATGCTGGACGTGATCGTCGCGGCTTCATCCGGCCTCCAGTGTTGCAGCGGAAATTGCCCGGTGCGCAAATCCTGATCGAACGTCCACACGCCGAGGCTGTCGCCCGCGTGCAATTGGCCGCCCATGCTGGATGCCATCAGATCGTTCACCTCGGCCTGCACCGCCGGCAACCGCTTCTTCATGTCCGCCGAGGTGTCAAAAATGAATAGAAAGCGGCTGTCGCTGATTTGCGACGCCGGCTGGGCGCGTCCCGCCGGAATCAAAAAAAATCCCGCGAACAGCGCGAACGCAACTGGCGCGCGCTGGAGAAAAAGTTTCGGAAGGTTCATTTCAAGTGGCATCAGACCGGCGCTTGAACCGGTTCCGCTCCATGCGATTGTAATTGCTCAACTCTCCCTGCAGTTCCGTCAGCGCGCCTTCAATCATGCGGATGAAATTCGCGCAGCTCGCCACCGAGCCGCCGAAACCGTTGACCGTGTCGCGCTCCGCCCCGTCGTCCGTGACCACGAGCACTTCGCCATGGGCCTGGAAGCGATGGGCCGCGCGCTCAATCATTTGATCGGCGGTCTGCCCGGCGCGCGAAAACAACACTTCCACCGCCGCGCTCGATTCGGCCTTCGGCGCATTCGGCGGCGCGCCTCCGCCGTCAAAAAAAACCGTGACCGGCTCGCCTGTCACATCGTGATAGCGAGTCAGGATGTGGACCAGCTCTTCCCGCGCCCGCGCCGAATGCCGCGCCGCGCCGGGAGCCAGTTCCGGCCAGTTGTGCAGCAGGCTGTAGCCGTGATTGTCACGAAATTCACGTTGACACAAAACGTTAATTAAATTATAACCATCAACCAAAATGTGAACCATGAAATTAGGATACTCATATCAGAGATTTAGTTCAACAAAACAAAAATCTGGAGATTCCACCAAAAGACAAACCTCCGCAGCGGAGTCATTTTGTAAAACATTTGGACTGACACTGACAGAAACTTTTACCGATGAAGGCGTCAGCGGATTCAAAGGAAAAAACTTTTCCAATGAATCGGCTTTGTCAGAGTTTCTAAAATTGGTTGAGAATGGAGCCATTGAATCGGGGGCGTGTCTCATTGTTGAAAGTATGGATAGATTATCGCGCCAAAGTATTTTGCCTTGTCTGTCAAAGTTCATTGAAATAATTAACAGCGGAATTTCAATCGGTGTCATTTCACAAAACAAGATACTTGATAGAAAGAGTATTACAGAGAATCCAATGGAGTTAATGTTAGTGTTGGTTGAATTTGCGAGGGCTAACAATGAAAGTGAAATCAAGTCAACACGGGCCAAATCTGTTATTACATCAAAAATTGAAAGAGTCAAGTTAGGTGAAAAGGTTTGGTTCGGTGTTCAAAAACCAAGTTGGATTGTCGGATTCAAGGATGGTGAATTCATTTTAGATAAAGAAAAGGTAAAACTTGTTAAGAACATATTCGCGTGTTACTTGGCGGGTCAGAGTTGTTCAAAGATAGCAAACAACCTGAACGAATCCAAGACACCAACTTTAAGAAACTTTAAAGATGGAATATGGACAAATTCAACCGTAGCCAATTTGTTAAACAATAAAAATTGTATCGGGTGGTTTTTCATCAATGATGTTGAAATTGACGATTACTTTCCGGCCATTATTGACTACAAGGTATTTCAATTGACACAAAACAAACTGGCGTTCAACACAAAAGACAGGGGGGGTAGTAAATACGGATTCGTTAGAAATATGTTCAAGGTCTTGTTGTTTTGTTCCGAATGTGGCCAAACCATTGAAACGAAAATTAGTTCTTACAAGAATGTCAAAGGAACTGTAAACCATTATGCTGATTACATTTGTCGCGGTGTTAAAAACAAGAATGGTTGTAAGAATAAAGGGCGCGTGTCTGTCAGTGAACTTGAGACGAAATTGTTTCAATCAATTCTAAACCTTGACGATTTCAACAAACAGCCACAGCCGACAAACAAACGTCTGCATGAGTTGGAAAATAAACTGGCGAAGGTTCAATTGTCCATCAGCCGTTATATGACGTTACTTGAAAGTAATGAACTGGCCGACATGGGGGAACTGACAACAAACCTTGGCCGTCTTAACAAGGATAAAGTTCAATTGGTTAAAGATATTGAATTAGAGAAATTGAAATCATCCAAGTTAAGCAATTCACCAAAGGTCATGGAACTGTTACGGGACACACTGAAAGATTTGGAGATTGAAAATAAGGATGAACTTATCAAGAAATATGGACACTACAAAGAAGTTAGTGAAGATGAAATGTTGAAGATTATTGCGGGCGGTAACAAGCCACTTTATCAATTACAAAATACAGAGACACGGAAGCGAATTAAAAATATGTTACCAAGTGTCATTGAATCAATCCGTATAACGTTCGGTGATAACTCCTGCGTGGCTGATTGTCAGTTGGTGAACGGTTCAAAGGTTAAAGTGGAATTGATTCTGGCAAAATCATTTCAAAAATAAAAAATGAAAAAAACCAGTTTTTAGGGCTAAATACGTTATAACGTATCCAAATACTGACTGGACTGGTCGTGTGTGATATTGTTTTTTGAGAGAGATGTGTGTAAGTATGTAAGGGGGTCGTCACCCAAATTACAAAAACGTATCAATTTAGAAGTCTTCTAACGTATTAACGTATAACGTATTCAAGTATGTGTGTGTTGTGTATTATTCTAATTCCTCATAGGAACTTGTTGGTAGTGTCACCCCCTGAAGGTAGAATAGAACGTAAGTAATTCTTAAGACGGGCCTATTGTAGTAGTGTCTGGCTTGACGTTTAAACGACTTTAATTAATTTTACAAGTATCTGTTAAAGGTATATTCCAATCGTGTGTAGAAACGAAGTGTAACAGAGTGTAAAGAGCCTGTCAACTTATTATAGTAAGTTCAATATCTTGCGGACTTGTCTTGTCTAACTTTCCTTTAGTGTCTTAACAAAATATAAATAATATAATTCTGTTATATTTTAGAAATGTGATATACTTATGAGTATAGGAGATATAATAATATGACAGAACAAACTACAGAACAAACTAAAGAACAACTTAAAAAGAAAACTTATCTTGCGAGGAAAAAGAAAGAAGGATGGATAGCAATCTATATGATAGTGCCACCGGAAATTGCTCCACAGATTAAAGCTTACAGATTAAAACTGAAGCTGGAAAATACTCACCTTTACAAAAAGATATAAACTTTATGGGGATGTTGTGGATGCCTTTTTATTCACCCCTATCTTGTGATAGGCTTTACAGGTTTCACAATGTCCCCATCTTTAATATGAAAGAATAAAAAAATATGAATACAACATTTGACATAAACTATGAAAATCAAATTCTAAATCAACTGATAACCGATAATGAATTATTTGACACGATAAAATATCACTTAGACAAGGAACATTTTACCGGCGATGGCCATCAATGGATTTACCAACAGTTGAAGGATTACAATTCCAAACTGAATGAATATATTGACTTTACAATTTTAAGTGAACTGGCCAATAGAGAAAAGACACTTAAACCAATTCTTGAAGAAGTTATTAAGAAAGTTAAATCGTCAAAGTCGTCATCTGAAAAGTTTATCACGGTTGATATTCTAAAATGGGCGCAATGTCAGAGTATAAAGAAAGTGTTAATAGATGCGTCTGATTGTGTTGTTCATAACAATCTGGAACAAGCCATAGAACTATTAAAGGACACAAAACGTTATGAACTATCTAAAGCCCATAATGAGTTATTCAATTCTGAAATGTTGGACATGTCGCAAACTGAATTAGAGAAAATGTCTGGTAGTGAAAACTTTGTGAATGACAGATTTCTTGCTGGTGGACGTTCCCTATTCATTTCGGCTGATACCGGCGTTGGAAAAAGTGTTCTGATGTTCCAATTATTGATTATGTGGAGCCTTGGCAAAGAAGTATTAGGTTTCAAACCCCATAGACCTTTAACGTCATTATACATCGGCGACGAGGATGATGCGTTTGATATTCAACATTTCTTTAAATCAACAAAGGAAATGGCGGGCTTGTCTGATGATGAAATTAAGACGGCCATTGGTAGAATATCAATTCCAAACACCTATGACACGGACTCCATTGACCCTTTCACACTGATTGAAGGTAAAATAAGAACGAGCAAACCTGATATAGTGGTGATTAACCCAATGTCAAATTTCATTAGTGAAGATTTGAATACATCAACGGCTGCGCAATCATTTCATAGTAAAATTCATCGTCTTGAATTATTATACAAGGTTCAATTCATTGTAGTTGGTCATAACAACAAACCACGGAATAATTCTACAACTGATAGAAGCTCCGTTTATTCGTTTGCGGGTAACGCGGGTTTTGCTAACAAGTTTAGAGCAAGGATAAACCTTGTGAGGATAGGAGAGAGTAACACGTTCAATTTGATAATAAGTAAAGGAATGAAGAAGGCGGGCTTTACTGAAAAGATGATAAAACACAACGATATTAAACCGGAGTTATTCTACTGGTTGGAGTGTTCGGGGACTGAATGTTATACTCATTGCGCAACACTTACCAAAACGGAGCAATCAATCTATAATGTTTTAACAGATGAACCGATGACGGCCACTCAATTGTCAGATGAATTGAATGTTGACAAGACATATATCAACCGAAACATTATAACATTAAAATCAAAGAAAAAGGATGTTAGGAGTATGGAAGATGGAGAGCATAAACAGCGCATTCTATATTATAGAACCTATAATGAATTGTCTTTAAACTGAATAATATAATAACCATGAATAACCGAAGACAAAACCGAAGACTTATAATAAGTCGTTGTCCTCGGTTTTAACCGAAGACAAAACCGAAGACAAACCGACAACTTGCGTAATGTATAACAATTCAAATAATCAATGAATACAATACTGAAAACCGACAACAAAACCGAAGACAAACCGAAGACTTATAATTTCAACTACCAAACCGAAGACAACATTCCCCCCCCTTAAGGGGGGATGTGTCGTTGGTCCGTTTTGAAACTGGGGGATATTAAAGAAAACGGTGCGGTAAAGTATAATAAAAAAGACATTAGGGAATACAGGCCACTTAAAAGCATAAACGAATACGTTCCGTTCCGTCTTTTTATAAAACAATACACAATAACGATATGACCAAACAAGAAACAAAAACATTAAATGATGGATTAGTTGAACTAGTCAAAGAATATGGCCCTATTGGTGTTCGTGGTCTTTATTATCGAGCTGTCTGCGCGGGATTGGTTGAAAAGACGGAGAAGGAATACGGTAAGGTTCAGCGCGCATTAGCGACACTGCGCATCTCCGGTGACATTGATTGGGATATGATAACCGATTGTAGTCGAAACGTTCAATCTGTGGCTGTTTGGGATAACATTAACGATATAGTTAGTTCAGCAGTTCAACAGTTCAAATTAGATACTTGGAAAAATCAAGAATACAGAATACAGTTATGGTTGGAAAAGGAAGGGTTAGCCCCATTACTTGAAGAAATCATACATACATACAGAGTCCCACTATATCCCGGAAAAGGTTTTAGCTCACTGTCATTTACCAAGCAAGCCTGTAATCAATCAATGGAATGGAATTCAAACAATCAAAAAGTAATTGTTTTACAATTCGGGGACTATGACCCATCGGGAATTTGTATTTCAGACAGTTTGAAAAATCAATATCGAATGTTCGGTGACAACTGTTCAGAGTTCATGCGCATTGGATTGAACAAGGAACACATTGAGCAATACAATCTACCGACAAGACCAACAAAAAGTAGTGACACAAGGACGGCGGCTTTTGGGGATGATAGAAGTGTTGAATTGGATGCGTTGCAACCATCGGTATTTCAGGAATTAGTCAAGACAACAATTGAACAGTATATTGATTTTGACAAGTGGAATACTGTTTTAGAAGAAGAAGAAAATCAAAGGATACAATATGACAATAACGATAGGTAAAGGAAACAGGACTGAATATCTTCCAATTCAGTTTATAAAAGACGGTAAGGATATATGGATTATTGATAGATACGGTTACAATTGGACGGTAGTGGACTTTCTTAATGAGATAAAAGACCCCATAGTAACGGAACAGGTTAACAGGTATATCAAAGAGAAATATAAAATAGCATGATATGTGTCTTAAAACAATACTATATATAAGCAGACGCGAAAATGGGTAGGAACGTTGTTTTCAACACTACCGAAATACATTTCTAACCCACTTCGCGTTGTTATATTTAACAATAAACAATAGACCGTTAAAATCGGTAAAAAAGAGAAAAGAGATAATAATGATAAATAAATTCAAATTAAGCAATCGCGGTAAGATAGTCCACATTCAAGCAGTTGATAAAAACCCAGCCAATAAGATAACAAATCTAAAACCTGTAGTCGTTCCCGTTCCAGCCGGCGTTGATACTACTACTACTGATGATAAAAAGGTCCTGTCAACAGTTGACAAAACCTTTATACCAGTTGAAAGAACTCCTGAACAAGACCAATATGAAAAACATTCATTTGACCAATTACACGAGGTTAAAAAGTTGATGGCTAAAGTTGAAATAACATATTCGGATGTGAAACCACTTGTGAAAGTGTCAACGGCAATTCCATATTTCATTGTGACCCATGGTTACTATTTAGCCTTCGACAGCGGGCGGGTCCTATTTTTAGACAAACCCTCACGTGGAATATCTAAAGTTAATATACCAACCATACTAAAGAAACCTATTGAAGGCTCTGGTAATGGAGTTGGTGTTATCAAACAATCAAGCTCTAAGCAAGTATTTGATAAATCATACAAAGGTTTTGTTCGCAGTGAAGGAACAAACTTGACCCAAGCTGACTTAGACAATATTCTAAAAGGAAAACCATCAGCGGCGAGTCTGTTATCCGTCTATAATCAATATACGAACGAAGATATTACAATAGACGTATCAAAAGCAACTCCGGTCTGGTAAAAACAAAGCAATTTTAATTTCCTTAGCTTTGGGAAATTAAAAACAACCGAGCCCTTCTTTCGTCGGTTGAGAAATTGGGAACACTTAATTTAGTTGGGTGTTCCCTTTTCTTTTTGGGTGTTGTGTGGTTGAATTTCAAGTTTATCACTTAATGATAAAGATGAATTACTTCTAACCTTGTCTGTCTCCGTTCCGTGAATCAAAGTTCGTCCTGGCCCCTTGTGGCGACGTTGTGGCCGTGATTTTACAAGGGAAACAAAGGAATTGACACAAGCCCACCAATTTAGATATTATCAATCATGTGACAGGCTGTAACCGTCCACAAGGATTCGCACCAAGGCCATGCGCGGAACATAGTCGTTTCAGCCTAAAGTCCAAAGTCCAAAGTTGGCGCAAACGCCGGCTCGGGACATGGGACTGCGTTCGGACTTGAAACTTGAAACTTGAAGCTTGAAACTGTGTTTGTGTCCGCTGGCCAAACCATTTTCCAGAAATCCAATCGCCGCATCGCCGCTCTCGCGCTGGTGGTTCTCGCGCTCGACCAGTTCACCAAGTGGCTGGTGATAAAGAAGCTCTCGATTGGCGACGAGCGGGTCATGATTGATGGTTTCTTCAAATTCGTCCACTGGGTCAATACCGGCGCAGCCTGGAGCCAGTTTAGCGGCAACAACAACGCCCTGGCCTTCGTCGCGTTGCTCGCCTTCGTCGCGCTGTTTCTCACGCGGCACCATTTCGACTCCCACACGCTGCCCGGCCAGATTGCCTTCGGCCTGATTTTCGGCGGCATCGCCGGCAACCTCACCGACCGTCTGCTTCCCAGCCGCCATGCCGTCGTGGATTTCATTTATTTTTACCTGCAACAACGAGGCGGAAACGAAATCGGCTTTCCCGCCTTCAACGTCGCCGACACCGCCATCTGCACCGGCGTCGGGCTGATTTTCCTCATCACCTGGAAAAACGAGCACGTCACCAAACCCGTGAAAAGTGACAGGTGACTAGTGACATGAATAATTTCCAAAAGCCGCCGTCCATGCACTTCTTGTCACCTGTCACTCGACACCTGTCACGCTGAAATGTCCTCGCGCACGGAAAATTTCATTGTCGAGAAATCGCTGCCCGGCGGGCGGCTCGACACGTTTCTGCGGGCAAAATTCCCTGCCGCCTCGCGCGGCGCGATGCAACGCCTCATCGAGGAAGGCCACGTTCGCGTCAACGGCAAGACCACCAAGCCCACGCATTCGCCGCGCGCGGGCGAACAGATTGAAATCCACTGGCCGGAAGCCCGCCCCGCCGCAGCGCAGCCGGAAAACATTTCACTCGATATTTTGTTCGAGGACAAATCGCTGCTCGTGCTCGACAAACCTGCCGGACTCGTCGTCCACCCCGCCGCCGGACACGAGGAACACACGCTCGTCAACGCGCTGCTGCATCATTGCGCCGGGGAATTGAGCGGCATCGGCGGCATCGCGCGGCCCGGCATTGTCCACCGGCTCGACAAGGAAACCAGCGGCTGCCTCGTCGTGGCCAAAAATGACGAGACGCACCTTGCGCTCTCGAAACAATTTGCGGAACGGCGCGTGGAGAAAATCTATAACGCGATTGTCTGCGGCCAACCGGAGCGCGACTTCGGCGAAATCCATGCCGCCATCACCCGGCACTCGACGCATCGCAAGCGGATGACAGTGTGCGACGACGATTCCGGCCGCGCCGCGCACACAAGCTGGCGTGTGATCGAACGGCTGAACGCCGCCACGCTGATCGAGGCGCGAATCCACACGGGGCGGACACACCAGATTCGCGTGCATTTCCAATTCCTTGGCCATCCGCTTGTGGGCGATGACACTTATGGTGCGCGGCAAAATGCGCGGCTCAAAGAGTTGACGAATTATGCCGCGCCGCGTGTGATGCTGCACTCGCGTGAACTTTCGTTCATCCATCCGCACACGGAAAAGGAAATGACCTTTGAATCGCCGCTGCCGAAGGATTTTCGCGAGGCGCTGAAATTGTTGCGCTGAAAATTTAAGGCGAAACTGGAGGAACAATGGGTGGCGATTGCGACGTAGGTTTTAATCCAGCTTTGGCCGCAGCTTCGGGGTCAATTCTCTTCAGAGCAAAGGCTGCGGAATTTTTTACGCCTTTGTCTTTGTCATTGAGTAAATCAATCAATGCGGGAACTGCTGGCTTGGCGTCTGCTTTATAAGATGAAAGGGCCAAAGCGGCATCTACGCGAACCATGCTATTTGAATCGCTCAAGTAGTTTATCAGAACCGGCACAACCCGATCGGATTGAGCATGAATTTCACCGAGTGCGGAAATGGCTCTAGAACGCACTCGGCTATCTGTATCAGGCAGTTTTTGGAGCAGCCAAGGAACAGCCTCTTCAGCCGCCGGCCCAATACAGCTCAAACAATAAAGAACATCAACGCGAGCTGCGGGATTCCGCTCATAAATTCCCATTAACGATGGAATGGCAGGCTTCGCAGTAGCCCTTAAGGCCACAAATCCCATGGATGCTTCCTGTCCATTTACGTCAATATTGTGTTTCTTGGAATCCTCCTCCCGCAATAATCGCAATAGTGTTGGAATGGTATTAGTTCCTGCTTGTTGCACAATTTTATCCGTTTCACGCCACACCGCCACATCCACTATTGTCGCATTGTTGCTTTTTACCAAGTCGTATCCCTTCAACCAAACGCTTAACGGTTTTCCTTGATAGACCGGCTCGCGAGTTGGCCGAAGAAAGAAAAGCACCACCCCGGTGATGACGATTGCCGACAAGAAGGTTAGCGATGCAACGACAACCCATTTTCTTTGCATGATTTTTAGACGCTACGCCTCCAGTTTCGACGCGTCGAGATCAATCTTTTATTTCGCAGTTCCGGCATTTAGAAAATTTATTCGCCTGCGGCGGGGGATTTTCGCATATTACGCCGGATGAAATCCATGACGGGCTACGGGCGCGGCGAGTGCGCGCGGGACGGCTTCAAAATCACCGTGGAGTTGAGCGCGGTCAACCGCCGGCAGCCGGAAATCTCCGTGAACCTGCCGCGCGAGCTGGAAATGCTCGAATCGCCGGTGCGCGACGCCATCAACGCGCAGGTAGCGCGCGGGCGCGTCACCGCGCGCATCGGCATCCACGCGGCGGACGGCAAATTGTCGGCGCGGGCGCACCTCAACCTGCCGCTGGCCAAAGCTTACGCAACGGAACTGGCGCGGCTGGCGAAGTCGCTGAAAATTTCCGGCGAAGTGACGCTGGATCACATTTTGCGCGCGCCGGGCGTTTTCCAGACGGATGAGGAATTGGTGGACGCGGAAAGCATCTGGCCGGTGGTGGAGAAGGCGCTCAAACAGGCGCTGTCGGCGCTGGTGAAAATGCGTGAGCGCGAGGGCGCACATCTGGCGGAGGATTTGAGCAAGCGCATCGGCGTGATGCGCCAGAGCGCGGGCAAAATTGAGAAGCAATCGCCACAAACGGCGGAGAATTACCGCCAGCATTTGCTCGAACGCATCAAGAGCGCGGGCATTGATAACATCGCGCCGGATGACGAGCGGCTGTTGAAGGAAGTCGTTGTGTTCGCCGACCGCTCGGACATCACGGAGGAATTGACGCGGTTGCAAAGCCATTTCCAGCAGTTCGAGGACTGCCGCAGGTCGAAGGAGCCGGTGGGGCGGACGCTGGATTTTCTCGCGCAGGAAATGAACCGGGAAATCAACACCATCGGCTCGAAGGCGAACGACGCGGTGATTTCGCGCGAAATCGTGACGCTGAAGGCGGAACTGGAACGGTTCCGCGAACAGGCGCAAAACGTGGAATGAAAACCAGAAGTCAGAAGTCAGAAGTCAGAGGGCAGGGCAAAAGTTCTGCGCCGCTGTTAATCCTGATTTCCGCGCCGTCGGGCGGCGGAAAGACGACTTTGTGCCAGCAGTTGCTCAAGGCGCGCCTGGAAATGACGCGCGCCGTCACCTGCACNNACGCGCGAGCCGCGCAAGGGCGAGCGCGACGGCGTGGATTATCATTTTTTCAGCGCGGCGGAATTTTTGAAACGATTGCAGGCGGGGAATTTTCTGGAGCACGCGACGGTCTATGGCAACAGCTATGGCATTTTGAAGTCCGAACTGCTCGGCAAACTGCGTTCGGGCCGGGACGTTTTATTGAACGTGGATGTGCAGGGTGCGGCGACCATTCGTGAACGGGCGGAAAGCGAGCCGGAGTTGAAGCGCGCGCTGATCACGGTTTTTTTGACACCGACACCGTTGACGGTGCTCGAAGAGCGGCTGAAAAAACGCGGGGCGGATTCGGCGGCGGTCATCCAAAAACGGCTCGCAGTCGCGCGGCAGGAAATCGCGCAGTGGAAAAACTTTGATTATCTCCTGACCAGCACGACGAAGCCGGAGGATTTGCGGCGGATGCTGGCGATTGTGGAGGCGGAGAAGATGCGCGCGGCGCGGGCGGAAGCGCCGGAGTTCTAGGATGGCAGATTTTCGATTGCGGATTGTAGATTTGGGTTAAGATTGAGGCATGAGCGTTTCAAAAAAAATCGTTCTCGGCGTGACCGGGTCAATCGCCGCGCACAAGGCGGCGGATCTGGCATCGTTGCTGACGAAGCAAAAATGCGACGTGCGCGTGGTGATGACGGCGGACGCGCAGCGGTTCATCACGCCGCTGCCGTTCAAAACGCTCACGCGACATCCGGTCGTCACGAATCTTTACGACGAGGACGAAGGCTGGAAGCCGGCGCACATCGAGCTGGCGGACGCGGCGGATTTGCTGGTCATCGCGCCGGCGACGGCGAACATGATTGCAAAGCTGGCGCATGGCATCGCCGATGACGCGCTGACCTGCATCGCGCTGGCGTTGAATACGAAGGCGAAGATTTTGATCGCGCCGGCGATGAATGGGAAGATGTGGCTGCATCCGGCCACGCAGGAAAACGTGAAGATCTTGAAATCGCGCGGCGCGGAATTCATCGGGCCGGACGAGGGAATGCTGTCCTGCGGCTACGAAGGCATCGGCCGGCTGTGGCCGGTGGAGAAGATTGCGGAACGCGCGTTGAAATTGTGAGACCGAAGTGCCGCGCCGCCGGGCGCGGTCTGTTTGCCCATGAAACTCATTGATTGGGAACGCCTCAAAGGACTGCGTCAGATGCTGGCGACGGACCGCCCGGAGCCGACGCGGCAGGCGGAGCGCATCGTGGCGGTGCAACGCGACGTGGTGCTGCCGTCAAAGGCGGGCGTGATTTTGGTGGTGCTTTACTACCTGTTTTTTTCGGACTGGTTTTACGAGACGCCGACGACGCGGTCGGTGGTGCAGGACACGCTCAAAGATTATTTTCTGGTCTATGTCCTCTGCAATTTTTTGGGCGCCCTGTTTTTCTACTTCTGGCGGCGGCTGCCGCCCGGTCTGTTTCAATGGCTGGCGTTCACGATGGGGTTGTTGGACGGATTGTTTATTACGGGGTTGACGATTGTCACGGGCGGTTTTGACAGCATTGTGTTCTGGGTGTTTCCCTGCCTGATCGTGCTCAACGCCTTGAGCATTCCACTGGCGGTGCCGCAGATTGTGCTCAATCTGCTGTTGAGCCTGTTTTATTTGGGCGCGGGGTTGTTGATCCCGAGCATCGGTGAGGGGACGGCCATGGTCGCCGTGCCGGGGCGCAGCGTGCCGGCCCTTCATGCCACGAACCAGGTTTCACACGGGACCGGTGAAACCGCTCCCAAGCCGCGCAGACTGACCTGGTCGGACGATGTGGGCGTGGAAAATTCGCCGGCGGAAATCTCCACCGAAACCTTTTTGCTCCGCGTGTCGGTATTGTGGCTGCTCACGCTCTGCTGCTACGGCGCGCAGGTGTTGATTGAGCGTCAGCGCATCGCGCTGGACGAGGCGGACGAATTTGCCGCGCGGGAAAACCAGTTGCATTCCGCCGGCCGGCTCGCCGCCGAGTTCGCACACCAGATCAAAAATCCGCTGGCCGTCATCAACAACGCCGCGTTCTCGCTGCAACGCTCGCTGCGCGACGACAAGGCCGACGCGGCGCGGCAAATCGAAATCATCCAGGAGGAGGTCGCGCGCGCCGACCGCGTCA
>PLZL01000062.1 GCA_003152145.1 Limisphaerales bacterium | reverse complement strand
TGGACAAAAGCAAAAACGACAATCGTAGCAGGAACCGCGCTTGTTTTGGCTAGCATCGGCACTTTTTCGGTAATGAATTATTTTCGACACGCACCGCCGCCCCAAACAGGCAGATTGAAACTGCCGACTGGCAGTGTCACTCCCATGATTTGTTTTGGCTATTCAGGGTATGGTATTGTTCTGGCTTCAGATGGTAGCCTTTGGGCTTGGGGTGAAGAGCGGGCTGGCTGGCCGGCTTTGGGATTGAAAAATACCAACAACACGGTTTCCCTGCGTCGCATTGGAAACGAAAACGATTGGACAAGCGTGGCTGTTGGCGAGGACTTCAATCTGGCCATCAAATCAGACGGCAGCCTTTGGGCTTGGGGGCAAAACTTGTATTACCAATTGGGTGATGGCACGAAAACCACGCGCGCCACACCGGTGAGATCGGTTCCCGGAAACGATTGGAAACAGGCCGCTGGCGGCGGCGCGAACGGTTTTGCCCTGAAAAATGACGGGACGTTGTGGGCCTGGGGCAATAATTGGGCCGGGCAATTGGGAATTGGCGGCACTAAAGCAAGCACCAACGCAGTGCAAGTGGGCATCTCATTCAGTTGGAAAAAAATTTGGGCTGGCGGTATTCAAACTGTCGGCTTGCAATCCGATGGCAGTCTTTGGTTTTGGGGATCACTTACCGGCAGTTCCAAAGACACGAATCAATTCCTTGTTCCGACACGCATTTCGCCAGATACGAATTGGGTGGATGCCTGCTTTGGGTATTTCACGGTGCTTGCCATCAAGTCAGACGGAACACTTTGGACCTGGGGAAAAGATGCGAATTTCTATACCGGGGTGGCCGACACAAATTTGAATATGACGCCGATGCAAGTGGAAACCGACACTGATTGGCAGGCGTGCTCTTCCACATCTGGAGGGTATTATGCCGTGCTGATGAAGAAGGATGGTTCGCTTTGGGCGCTGGATGCTTCTGATCATCGCATCATTAAGCCTGACTCCAAATACAAGCCGGTGGCGCTCCGAAAGATCGACCTGCACAAAGACATTGTCGCCTTTGCCGCCGGTGGAGACAATATCGGTGCGGCATTGACGCGCGGTGGCGAAATCTGGACGTGGGGAAATGTCCTTGGTGAACATACCTCGAAAGATTTTTTTGGACCAAACCACATGGTGTTTCATCCAAAATACAATGTCATAGATAAACCGTGGCAGCTTTCAATTTCTGGCTCCACTGATTGATTAGCAAGTCAACGACTTGATCGCAGTGGAGAAGTCAAATTAAGCTGGACAAATTTTGCCCGGCGTCGCGTCATTGGTGCATCACAATGAATTTCCCCGGCGCACGGAAATGCAAACCGGCGTTCACGCTGATTGAACTGCTGGTGGTCATTGCCATCATCGGCATTCTCGCCGCGCTGCTGTTCCCCGTGTTGAGCCGCGCCAAGGATCGGGCGCGGGACGCCACGTGCATTTCCAATCTGAGGCAGTGGGGCATCACTTGGAGACTTTATGCCGATGAGAACGAAGATTCGTTCATGACCGGCACGAGCGTAGGATGGGCGCGCGGCGCGTGGGTGCTGGCGCTCACCAACGGTTACGCGAAAAAGCCCGACCTGCTGCTTTGTCCCAAGGCAACCGACCGGCGCGGGCCGGGCGATCAGGAGGTCCACACCACGCTCGACGACCCGAACGCGGTGGATAATGGCGGCCCCACAACCTCGTATGATTTTCCCATCAACGACCCGACCGACCCCAATCATCTGCTGATTGCCAGTTACGGCCTCAATTGCTGGGTTTACAATCCCGACACCAACAACGTTCAAGGGCGTGACGCCGGTTTGCACTGGAGGAAATATGGTGCCGCGCCCCAACCCTCGGTCACGCCGCTGTTTTTGGATTCGATGTGGCGCGGCGGCGGACCGTATCCCACTGACGCGCCGCCGGAATTCAACGGGGAATGGGCGGGCGCACGCGCCGAGATGCATCATTTTGCGATCAAGCGGCACGGGAAAGGAGTGAACATCCTGTTCTTTGACAGCTCCGTCCGGTTTTCCCGCGCCAAGGATTTGTGGAGTCTGCCTTGGAGCAAGGAATTTGATGTCAACTCGGCGTCACAAAACATCAGCTTCCCGGATTGGATGAACTGACGGACGTTTCAACCTTAATAATGGTGAAACATGCTGGCAATCAGCAGCAGTTCGGGATGGGCCGCCGATAATTTTGGCAGCACCACGCGGATGCGTGAACGGTAGGCGGCAAGCTTCTCGCACAACGGACGGAGGTCGTCCGTCTTTTGCCAATGCAGCTTGTTCAAGTCCAGCACCAGCCGGTTTTTGCTGCGCGCGAGTGAATCGCGAATGCGCTGACCCAATCCTTCAGCGTCCTTGGCCGAAAGCTTGCCCTCGAGCCGCATCCAGACCTGCTGCCGGGCGTGCTGCAACTCGACTTTAACGGAGAAGTTCGGGCTTGCCACTTTCGCGTGGAATTCCTCCCACAAATGAAACTTGCTCCAGCTTTTTTCCGGCAGACGATACGTCGTTCGCTGCAATTTCGGATGCTGGAAAAGATCCAGCTTCAACGTGACGCCCGTCCACAGCGCCGCGCCCACGGCCATGACAGACTTGAATTGCTGCTTGAGCAGCGGCTGTCCGAGTTCCGCGTGGATGCGCCGCTCCAGATCGCCAATCCATTTCCGAATGGTTGCATTCGGGCCGAGCAATCTGCCCGCGAGAAACACTGGATACGCATAACGCAATTCATTGGCGAAGTATTCCGCCTTCTGCCGCAAAACCGGATTCGGCGAATCCTTTAGTTTTAGATAGCCGAGGAAGCGCGTTTCCAACACGCGATAAATGCTGGGGCCGAGCCGCTGAAAATCCTGCTCGAAACACCAGCGCTGCATGTCCTCGATCTGCGCCGGCGACAGCGTCGGATGTTTCATCATCGTCTTGAACCCGTCCGCGCGCCGGTAAAACAAATCCTTGTCGCTGGTGTAAACGTCCTGTAGCAGGTTTTCCTTGATGACGCGTTCGTGGAACGGCGTGCCCGGCACCGGCCCGTAAATCAGATACTGCCCCAGCGATGGCTTGAGCTTCATCAACCCGTCCAGTTCCTGCGCGACAATTTCCGGGGTCTGATAATCAAACCCGACAATCATCGAAGCCAGCACGGTGATGCCGTGTTCGCGGAATTCGGTGAGAATGTCAGCAACCGGCCGGCCCTGCTGCTTGGCGTAATTCGAGCGCGTGCCTTCGTAACCGATCCAGAATCCGTCAATCCCCATTTCCAATATTTCTTCCACCTTGTATTGGCTGATGGCCTTGATGCTGGAAAACGCGAAGATTGAAGGTTTTTTGCCGCCCGCCAAAACACACTCGCGGAATTCCATCGCGCGCTTTTTGTTCAGCAGAAAATCCTCGTCAATGATCANNAGATCGTGATAGCGTTCCACGACGTTGTAAATGTCGCGCCCGGTCGGCAGCAGCTTGATGTGCTTGCGCGAAAAGAAATGCGACGTGCAGCAGAAGTCGCAGCCGTTCGGGCAGCCGAGGCCGGCGAAAATTTTACCCGTGCCGGAAACCTTCCAGCCGAATACTTTCAGCCAGCTCACGATGAGCGGATGCTTGTAGGGCATCGGAATTCCCGGTTCGCCCAGCAGTTGGCGCATGAACGCCACACCCTCTTCGCGGCAGATGAAATCTCCATACGGCTTGAGCACCTCGTCCTTCAGCACCGTGCCGTAACCGCCGAGCACGATCTTGCTGTTCGGCGCGTATTTGCGGATGAGCGCGACCGTCTCCTTCATCTTGTGCATCAACGCCATGATGAACGAAACGCCTATGTAGTCGTAACCCTTCTTGAGTTCCTTGATCAGCTCGCGCTTGGACGGGTATTGCAGCACGACGGTCGGCGCGTCGAGATTTTCGGCAATGTAATCAAGCCCGAAAAAGACGTTCACCGTGCGCGGACTGAAAATGCCCTGCGCGCGCGTGACCTGGCGGTAGAGAAGTTCGTAGCCGACCGACGGCGCGTCGCCGTATTGCGGTCCCATCGGACGGCATACACTTGTCAATAAAACTTTTGTGCTCATGGAAATCGAATTTGATTTCGGACTAGGTGAAATCGCTGCTCTACGGACTCGAATGAGGCGTGATCGAACGGTTGAACCCGGCTGCAACAAGTCTCCGCACAAACCAGCGCGAAGTCAAAGACGGATTAAATTTATTTGGTCCACCGACATAAACATTTTTTGCACTCTCCTTGCCAACGGAATGCCGGTGGTTTTCTCTTCAATGCTGAAACTGTGACTGTTTGCTGACCTTCGCCAGACGCTTTTCCCAATCGCCCTTGTGCGCCAGCG
>PLZL01000393.1 GCA_003152145.1 Limisphaerales bacterium | reverse complement strand
GATTGCCGAGCACGCGCGCTGGGCCGTGGCGCAAATCAGAGCGTAAAATCCTGTCCATCTACAGAAACCGATTCTAAACAAGAGTGGCACCTAAATTTCTTAAAAAATGTGGTTGAATTTCTTTTGAGTATTCATTTAGCATGTGCTGTTTTTATGGACATTTGTCAATATTGCAACGAGAAATTCCCTGCGTATAGAGACCTTTGTCCCCATTGTGGCCGACATGTCGGTTATGCGCTCTGATTTTGCCGTTTTCGATATTCCATTGCCCGCTGTCACCGCTTATGGCCGACCATTCTGCTCGAATGCTCCGCATGGGCTTGCCCACGTGGTAGAGGATGATGGTCGTTGTCACCAACACAAGCAACACGCCCACACCGACCGCGATTGCCGTCTTTGTTTTTGACCATGCCATAAGTTTCTATGCTCCTTTGATGAAGGTTAAGGTTGAAATGCTGGGCGCCACGTCTTTGATCTGCGCGATGGCTGTTGTTCGGTGTGCAAACAAAGTGCGAGTCGCCCGCGGCGTTCCTCGACAACCTCGAGAATTTCCCGGTAGATGGATTTGAACGAGGCGGGCTTCGGCGACGCTTCAAATGAACGGCTCACGCCGTGTTTCTGTCATATTAAAGTATTCGTGTAAAGCAAAAGCAAAGGATTAGCCGTCCTGTCTCGATTTGAACCGCAAAGGAACAAGGCAATCAAGGCGGAGATGGCTGTAGTGCCGGCGCTGTGCGCCCCTTCATTCACTCCACAGGTTCGAAATTAAAGCATTACAGCAAATCAGGCACTGCCGGTTTATTCCGGTATGTTCTTCAATTGGTCTGCGCTGATTGAAGGATGTCCGCCAACGGCGGCGCGGACGGTTTTCACGTCATCGGCGGTGACTGCGCCGGCCTTGTTGCCCCACGAGGTGCGGATGTAGGTGAGCACGGCGGCGAGGTCGGCGTCGGACAATGCCGCGCCCATCCGTGCCATGTTGAGATTCCATTCCTTGCCTTCCACTTGAAGGCTGCCATTCAATCCGTTCAGCGGGATTTGCGCGAGGCGATGGGACCCGCTTGCGATGACCCATTCGGAGCCGGCGAGCGGCGGGGCTTGGGCGAGTTTGCCCATGCCGTCCACGCCGTGACAGATGCCGCACACAGTATCATAAACTTGTTTGCCATGCGCCGCTGCCGCCGCCGCTCCGGACTTGGGCTGATACAGTTCCACCTGTTCGACGGAGGCATACGGGACATAGACCTTGGGGCTGAACCAGCCGCTGTGATGATCAAAATACACGCCGCCGAGGAAAAGGAGTATGAGCGTCAACGCAAACATCCACATGGGAACGGTTGAGCCTGTCGCCTCCGGCTCGCCTTCAGGTCTTGAACAACTGGATTTGATTTCGTCGTTCATGGTTTGGTCATCACGGGTGTGAACGGAGCTTCATAAAGCGGCGCATCGGCGCGAAGGCTCAAAAGATAGGCCGCAAGTTGCTTCGCCTCCGGCGTCGGCACGACTTCACAGCCGGCGGGCAGCGCGAAGTCCTTGGGAAATTGCAGCGCGTCCGGGGAAGGCGAGCCGGCGATTTTTCGGAGTTCAAACAAATACCGGAACGGCGGCATGGCGGAATTTTTGGCGAGCGCTTGCGGCGCATAAAGATGGACCAACTGCCAGTTTAGGTCCGGCGCGCGGGCGCCGATGTTCGTCAAATCCGGCCCGGCGCGCAGGCTCCCAAGCTGAACCGGATAATCGTAAAGATAATCCGCCGCGACACTTTGTCGAACGCCCCAGCCGGGGCGCGCGATGTCCACGCCGACGGGGACGATGTGCGTCTCGGATTTGCCGCCGGCGGCGGTGATTTGATCGGCCGCGGCATTAGCCTCTTCCTTGGTGATGCCTGACAGTTTCAGGGTCGAAAGCAAATTGCCCACCATCACCGGGTTTTTGCCGGGGCCGGTCAGCACGACTTCGCAAGTGACGCCGTCCTGCCGGACTTGTTCGGTGTGGCAGGCTGCGCAGCCATTGGCGCGATAGACTTGCAAGCCTTGACTCGCTTCACCGGGCCGGCCGACCGGATAAACGTCAGATGAATTGAGAACTGCGACTTGCTTCGCCGTGCCGAGTTGCTTCACCGGCGCAAATACGAAACCGCACCAGGAAAGGCCAAGTGCGATGAATGCCACAATGAAAACTCCGAAACCATTTCTCATGATTTCACCTCCCCAGTTACGAGCGGCGCTTTGACGGCGGCAATTGCCGACTTGAGCAGCGCGAGTTTCCACTTGAGTGTCATGACAAAAATGTTCGCGGCAAACAGCAGGCTGCCGAGCAGGAGGAACAGCAGACCGGTAGTTCCGGCGCGCAGGAAGATCAACGCGACGCTGGTGGAATCGGCGAAGGCGATCTGTGGATTGCCGAGTTTCATCCCCTGTTCCACCCCGCCGACCGCCAGCGAGCCGGCCCAAAGAACAATGCCCAGCATGAACAGCCAGTGTTGCAGCCGGACGAATTTCGGGAACGGAAGTCCGAAGCCCATGACGCGCGGCAGCAGTTCGTAAATCGCGCCGCACATGACGATGGTGAAAAAGCCGAGAATTTGCAGTTGCACCTGCGCCGGGCCGAACCAGGTGAAGTCGGTCACGCGGCTGATTTGCGGACAGGCTTCCGCGATGAGCATAAGGCCGGACAGAACGAAGGCCGCCGTGCCGAATTTAACGTAGCAAAGCGGTCCGCCTTTGCAGGAGACGTCCGCGCCGCGCAAGGTTTTCGCAGCGATCACGGCCACGGTGAGCATCGGGATAAGGGTCAGCACCGCGGCGGTGGAACTGGCCGCCGCCATCCAGGCGGGCAATGGGGCCGAAGTGGCGATGCCCATCCAAGTGCCGAAAAGAATCAACGTCCAGAACGCGAACAGCGCGAGGTAAAAGGATTGCAGCGGGCGTCCGGCGAGTTTTGGCAGAAAATAAAACGCGGTGCCGAGGCCGACGAGTGCGAGCCAGACGAAGAGCAGATTGTTGATGAACCAAGAATCAATCGCCATCTGCGCGGCGCCGCGCACCGGCCACGCGACGAGGAAAAGATTTGCCGTTGAGTAAATCCACGGGAACCAGAGCAGTGCCGCCAGCAGAAACCAGTGCGACGGATAGAGTTCGCGTTCTTTTCTTTGACCAAATGTGGCGACGGCGGAAATGGCGATGAGCAGGAACGCGGCGAAGAGCAGCACCGAGCCGCCGCGCGGGAATTCCAGCCACGCAAAGCCGGTGCTGTCGCCGAGTAAAATGGCAACAACGCCGACAAGCACGCCGAGATGCCAGATGTTCGCAGCGACAACAGGCACGAACGGCAGGGCCAGTTCCGACTGGCTTAAGCGCGCAAAAATCCAGAGCATCACGCCGAGACCAGCGGGGATGCAGAAGCCGTAAAGCAACGCGTCGTTGGCGGCGGCTTGGGCACGGCCGTAAGTCAGGAAAGGACAATCGGCAAACATGTCCGGTTTGTGAAAGGTCATGATGGCGGCCAGTGACAGCGCCAGGCCGACAACGAGCCAGAGCGCCGCGCCGCCGAACAACGCCAGCAACGGCACGCTGCAGGAGGCGTCAATTTCTGACGCGCTGAAATTCTTTGTTTCGGTCGTGTTCATTCAAAGGCACTCGGTTTTGGCGGCACAGCTGGCGCGGGCTTGCTTGCATTTTCCTGCCGTGAAGTCAGATCGGCGCGGGCCTGCGGTGGATTTTGCCACGCTTGGGCCGTTTCCTGCATCGCCGTTTCGATTGGCAGCCGGACAATGCCTCGCGACTGGTCAATCCAGCCTGCGGTGTTCAGCGATTTATCCTCGGTCGCCCGGATTTCAGCCAGCGCCTTGCTGCGCGCGGCGGCATGGTCGGCGTCAATTGCCGGAACTTGAACGGAAAACTTCACAACGACGACCAGCGCGATGAATATCAGGTTGGCGATGATGAAGCCGGTGACGGCGCCCGAGGCGCGATTGACATTTTCAGTGTTCATTCGTCACCTCCGGCGGATGCTTCGGCGCCGGTCATTTCGTCCGGCTCCACGTTGATGCCCATCGCCTCATGCAGGCGCGGATCCTTTTGCGGGAACGGCGCGTGGGCGTTGAACTTTTTCAGGAAGATCCAACCCAAAAATCCGGCCATGAACGCGAAGCAGCCGAATTGCAGCCAGAACCATTGGAACGGATAGCCGTCGGGATGCAGCGCGGGCAGAATGTTGAAGCTTAAATCCAAGAAATGCATCAGCCACGCCCAAGCGCACACGGGCAGGACGATCTTGAAGCTGGTTTTGGCCTTCACGGCCAGCAGCAAGAAGAACGGCACGAAGAAGTGGCCGAAGATCAAAACCATGCTGACGCCCCACCACGAACCGTGTTCGCGGATGAGATACCAGAAGGTTTCCTCCGGCGTGTTGGCGTTCCAAACAACGAAGTATTGCGCGAATTCGTTGTAGGCGGAAAAGACCGTGAACGCGAAGAACAGCAGGCCGAGGTAGAAAAACTGGTTGTCGTGCAGCACGCGGTCAAGGATGCGCTGGCGCTGGAGAAGCGCGGTGATGGCATAGACCGTCGCGAGCGCAACCCAGGCGCAGATGGAGAAGAAATAAACGCCATAGACCGCCGAGAACCATTGGTATTGCAGCGCCTTCATCCAGAGCGCGGCGGAAAAGGTCAGCGTCANNGGCGAAGAAAATCGCCGACGTGATGTAAAAGCCGGGCATGGTGAACACCGGCCATTTCGCGGCGATGGAAGTGTTGGTGGTCGGATCAATGGACATCCACGAGTAAATATGTTTTGCAAAAATTGCGACGGGCAGGAACAGGATTGCCAGCCACGGGAACATCAACGAGCCGAGGTGCTCGCAAACGCGGCGCGTGGCGACCGACCAGCCGGCGTCGGTCAGGTGATGCACCATCACGAGGAACAGCGCGCCGATGGCAATGGTCAAGAAAAACATGAACGACAGCAGCCACGAGAAGCCGAATTCCTCCGGGCTTGCCACCGCACCAATGAACGACAGCGTCGCGCCAACACCCATCAGGATGGCAGGCAGATCGCGCCAGCCGGACAAATCCAGCGGCGGCGGCAATTCATGTTTCGTATGCGGATTCATTTCAAAGCGGATTGCTGGCTGGCGGGCAAATCATTTGTCGAGCCGAGCCAGCTCAATTGCAGTGCGCGCAAATAGGCGATGACAGCCCAACGGTCCTGCGCCGGCATCAGCGGGCCATACGCGGCCATCGTGCTTTTCCCGTGGGTAATTGTGTTGAAAATCTCGCCGTCGGTCATCACGACGATGCGTTGGTCGTGCAGGTTCGCCACGGCGGGCATAAGGCCGAGTTTTTTTGTCATGCCGTTGCCGTCGCCGAGCCGGCCATGGCATGGCGCGCAATAAATGTCAAACCGCTCATGCCCGCGCTGGAGCAGATCGCCGTTGACGGGCAGCGGATTCGTCTCAACGAAATTCGTCGTCCCGGTAACGCGGCCCGTGTTGACCGGCGCATCTTCAAACGGATAAACCTGGCCGGCGATGGTTTGCATCGGCTCGCTGCGCGCGATGGTGCCGGGCGGCGGCAATTGNNGTGGCGCATCAGTCTTCGTCCTCCACCAGTTCGATGTGCGCGCCGCCGATTTCCTCAAGCAACCTGCGGGTTTCGGTCTCGGAATATTTCGGGTCGTTTGCGCCGATGACAAGGAAAAACTTGTCGCGCGAAACGAGCGCGAAACGCGCTTTGGCAAACAGCGGATTGTGCAGGCGCGGCAATTGATTGAGCGTAATCATGCCGACAAACGCGCCGACGGCCCCGCCGAGCACGAGCATAATGTAGGACGGCACAAACGACATTGGCGGGCTGAACATCGGCTTGCCGCCGACGATGAGCGGATAATCGAATGCGTTGCAATACCAGATCAGCCCCATCGTCGTCACGAACGCGCCGCCACCGAACGCGAGCGCGAACCAGCCGACGAGCGAATTTTTGAAGCCCATCACCTTGTCGAGGCCGTGGATCGGAAACGGCGTGAACACGTCCCAGCGGTGGTAACCGGCGTCGCGAACTTTCTCCGCCGCCTCCAGAATCGCGGCGGGCGTATCGAATTCAGCAATGAGGCCGTAGGCTTTCGCGCTCACGATTTGCCTCCCTTCGCGCCGCCGAGCGGATGATGCGGGTTGCCCTGCGGCAGCACGGATTTGACCTCGGCCACCGGAATCATCGGCAGGAAACGAATGAACAGCAGATACATCATGAAAAACGCGCCGAGCGTTCCCATGTAGGTGCCGATGTCCACCCACGTCTGCTTGTAAAAGCCCCAGTTCGCCGGCAGGAAATCCTGGTAGAGCGAGCCGACAATGATGGTGAACCGCTCGAACCACATGCCGATGTTGATGAGCACGGCGAGCACAAAGACAATTTTCAAATTCTGCCGGATGCGCTTGAACCAGAGCAATTGCGCCATGAGAAAATTCACCGTGAGCATGATCCAGCCGCCATACCAATAAGTGTGGCCGAGAAGGCGGTGGCTGAACACCCAGCGTTCATACGGGTTGCCGCCATACCATGCGATGTAATACTCCATCAAATAAATGTAGGTGATGCAGAGGCTGCTCAACAACGTGAGCTTGCAGATGCGGTCGAGGTGCCGCGTCGTGATGATGTCTTCGAGGTGGCAAAGCTTGCGAAGTGGAATGAGCAACACCAGCACCATGCCGAAGCCGCAATACACCGCGCCGACGACGAAGTAGAGCGGGAAAATTGTCGCGTGCCAGCCAGCGAGTTGCGACGTGGCGAAATCCAAACCGACGATGGAACTCACTGTGAACACCAGCAGCGTGCATAGGCCGGCCAGAACTACGTAGGCCTTTTCAAAATGATGCCACTGCCGCGCCGAACCGGTCCAGCCGAGCGCGAGCAGGC
>PLZL01000160.1:14973-17163 GCA_003152145.1 Limisphaerales bacterium | reverse complement strand
CGGCCTGGCCGAGCTTGTTGTGGCCGTTCCAGATTTCGGCGGCGGCGAAGCGCGACGGCAGCTTCTCGATCTTCGCGCCGGGCGTCCAGCGACCGACCTTGCTGCCGAACAATTCATCGAGGTGCAGCGCCTTGATGGCGTTGTGCGTGCGGATGCCGTAATACGCCGCGCTGGCGCAAAACCGCGCGCCGGCGGCGGCTTCTGCGACGTCGTAACCGCGTTTGAGATATGCCTTGGTGACGAGTGAATCGTGTTTTTCCTTGGGAATGATGTAATAGGTTTCGGGCATAAATGCTTTCAATGCTGAAGTTCAATTTGGGAACGGTCTCTGGGTGCAATAAATTGGCCACGGTTGTTTGCTAAATCTGGTTAAACCCGGTGAAAGCTCTTCTGGCTTTTTACTTTTGCCTTGGGTGTAAAGTAAATGGATAGTGCCGTTTAACAACGCAACCTGTGGCATTCCAGCAGTGAAGCCATCCTTTGCGCCATCGGTTGCTTTTAACGGCTGCGTCCATGTTTTGCCGCCATCCTTGCTCGTTACGTAATAAATGTCATTTGGCCCCATATAGGTGTGTTGCTTGTCGGCAGTTTGAATACCTGCCCATGCGACAACCACGTTGTCTCCTTCAGCCGAAATCGTCGGCGCATAACAATAGAGCAAGCCTTTTGATAAGAGGATTTCTCTGCTCCAGTCGCTATCCGAATCTTTCCGGTGGCAATAATAAATGTCATCATTTTCGATGGATGGGCCCTCAATGTTGAATCTCCATTTGTCGTGCCGCCGGTCCATCCAGCAGACGTGTTCTGTATCGCCTTCTCCGGCGGTGGCAAATCGCCCATATACGGCGGCGAATGTCTTCGTAATCGTATGCGGCTGCTCCCAATTCCCTCCCATAGCTGGCCTGCGACTGAACCATAACCAAGGATAAAGGTCGTTGGCAAAATAATAGACACATCCAATCGTTCTGCACATGCCAGGAGCGCCAAGTGAGAGGTTGGAAATCTTTTCCACCTCCCACGTCTTTCCAGAATCGGATGAATAGAAAACGCCGTCGGCTGATGGTCCGTCCTTGATAGTCAGCGATTTCCCTTGTTGCGTTACAATAACTGCGTCCAAACAAAAAGGAATATAGGCTTCCGAGCCGTTCAGAATGCCTGGACCAAGGCCGACATCTCGTCGTCCCTTGTCGTAATTTAACTTCACATTCGGGCTGGTTTCTCCAAGCAATGTTACCTTGTCCGTGATCCACTCTTTCTCAGTAACATTTCGCAAACCCACATTTTCTGTGACCGTTCCCATGAGAATCTTCATCACGAGCTGCTCATTCGTATCTGCATAGCCTCGCGCCACCAGGATTTTCATGCTTTGCGGGTCTGCGCTCGCGTAACCCCAAATATACGGTCCCGCATTACCCAATGAGGGCAACTCTGACCAAGCCTTTCGGTCGCGGTTTAGCAACAAAAACGCAGGAGATGACCTCGCCCCTATTATTGTGTCCTGGCACCGATGAAGACGCGCCCAACCGCTAAGACCATCCGCACTGCTGGAGACGGCGACGGGCGGCGTCCATTTTGGATCAAGCTGGGTAGCCGATTTGGCACAGCCAGCAATTAGAAGCACGCAACATCCGAATGTCCAAATTCGACACATTTTCAAACCACTCTTTTCACCGGCACTTCGGGATTCACCTGCGCGATGGGCTTTTCGCCATTCATCGCGAGGATGAGATTTTCCACGGCTGTCGTGGCCTGGCGCACCACGCTTTCGTAAGTGCGCGACGCGACGTGCGGCGTCACGACGACGTTCGGCAGCTTGAGCAGCGGATGATCGGCGGGCGGCGGTTCCTTATCCAGCACATCCGTGCCGTAACCAGCAATCTGGCCGGACTTCAGGGCAGCGACAATGTCATTCGTGTCCACGAGTTCGCCGCGCGAACAATTGAGCAGGATGGCGTCTTTCTTGAACAGCTTGAGCCGCTCGGCGTTGATCAAGTGGCGGTTTTCGTCGGTGAGATTGAGATGCAACGTGACAATGTCCGATTGGCGGATCAAATTCTCGACGGTTTTAATCTGTGCGATGTTGTGCTCGACGAGAAATTTCGGATCGGCATACGGGTCGTAGGCAATCACCCTCATGCCGAACGCGAGGGCGCGCGTGGCGACTTCCCTGCCGATGCGCCCGACGCCGAC
>PLZL01000160.1:0-14906 GCA_003152145.1 Limisphaerales bacterium | reverse complement strand
AACCTTGCGCGTGATGGCGTCGTCGCCGCAGATATAGCCGTCCACGCCGCCGACGAGTTTGAGCGTGTCGGCTTCGTTGAGCGGGCCGCGGGCGCGAATGATTTCCCAGCCTTTTGAAGCGAGCAGATCGTGGTGCGCGCCGGGGGTGTCTTGAAATGAAGTGGTGGTGAGCAAAATTTTCATAAATGCAGTTTAGAAATTACGGCGCTTCATAGTCAAAAAAAATAACCTCCGTGACAATCACGGAGGTTGTGCAAAAATTGCGAAAGGTGTTGAAAATTCTGCACTCAACCCGCGCCCAAATCCGAGTGCGCCATCGAATTCAGCCGCGTTTGCACCTGTTTCGAGAGGCTGGTGAAAANNACCGCCGGGCGGTTGCAGTGCCACGGTCATTTCCGTCCACGGATTGAATGGCGTGGGGCTGCGGAACTCAATGCCGCTTTTGTGGATGACAACGGTATCGGCAGACAGTTCCAGACTTGCCTGCCGCGCTTCCACCGTCACTGGTTGCTCAAACGAACCGCCACCGACGAATTTTTTTGCGCTCATAAAATTGAATCACACTAGCACGTTGTTGGAATCCGTCAAATTAGCCAATGCCATTTGAAAAATTAGATTTACCACTCGATGACCGCCGCGCCCCACGTCAGCCCGGCGCCGAAAACGACAAGCAGGATCAGGTCGCCGCGCTGGATCTTTCCAGACGTGACCGCCTCGTCCAGCGCGATTGCCACCGACGCCGCCGACGTGTTGCCGTAGCGGTCCACGTTGATGAACATCTGCTCCGGCGTCGCGCCGAGGCGCTCGCCGACCGCGTCAATGATGCGGCGGTTGGCCTGGTGGGGAATGACGCAATTGACGCGGGAAATATCCAGTTCGCAACGGCGCAAGACCTCCTGTGCCGCCGAGCACATCGCCTGCACGGCGTTTTTGAAGGTCTCCTTGCCGCTCATGCGCAGAAAATGCAGGCGCGCATCCACCGATTCCTTGGTGGCCGGACAGCGGCTGCCGCCGCCAGGCATGAACAGCAAGTTCGCCTTGCCGCCGTCAGCGCCCATCACCGCCGTCAGCAGACCATGCGAGTTTTCCCGGTTCTGCAACACCGCCGCGCCCGCGCCGTCGCCGAACAGCACGCATGTGTTGCGGTCCTTCCAGTCGGTGATTGCCGAAAGTTTTTCCGCGCCGATGACCAGCACCGTGTCGTAGGTGCGCGACATGATGAACTGCTGGCCGATTTCCAGGCCGTAAATGAAACCGGAGCACGCGGCTTCGAGATCGAACGCCGCCGCGCATTTCGCGCCGATTTTCTGCTGGACGAAGCANNGTGATGGTGGCGACGATGATCAAATCAATCTGGCTGGCGGTGACACCGGCCATTTTCATCGCGCGTTGGGCGGCCTTCGCCGCCATGTCGGAGGTGAATTCCTCTTTCGCCGCCATGCGCCGTTCCTTGATGCCGGTGCGCGTGGTGATCCATTCGTCGGACGTGTCCACCATTTTTTCGAGGTCGGCGTTGGTCAAAACTTTCTCCGGCACATACGACCCGACGCCGGTGATGGAACAGGTGCGGCCTTGAAAATCAAATTTGGCGCGCGGATTTTTGAATTTGGGGCTCATGCGGGAACGGGAATTTCCGCCGCGGCGAGTTTTTCGTTCGCCCGGGCGATTTCGTCGGCGATGATTTGGTTGACGTGGTGCTGCACGGCCTCGGCGGTCACGCGGATCGCGCTGGCGACGGCGCGTTCGCGCGCGGAGGCGTGCGCCTTGAACACCATGCCGTTGAAGCCAAGCAGCGGCGCGCCACCGTGGACTTCCGGGTCCATCCGGCGGCGGATGGCATGAAACGCGCCCTTGGCCAGATAGGCGCCAATCTGCCGTTTGGGGTTGTGCATCAACTCGCGTTTCAGCATTGAAAACATGGCAACGGCGAGGCTCTCGGCGGTTTTCAAAACGATGTTGCCGACGAAACCGTCGCAAACGACGACGTCCACGTGATCCTTGAACAAATCATGTCCCTCGACGTTGCCGATGAAATTCAAGTCGAGCTGCCGGCAGAGTTTGAAGGCCGCCAGGGTGAGTTCGTTGCCCTTGGAATCCTCGGTGCCGATGCTCAAAATGCCGACGCGCGGCCTCTTGCAGCCCAGCACTTCGCGGGAATAGACGCTGCCCATTACGGCGAATTGGGCGAGGTGCAGCGGTTTGCATTCGATGTTCGCGCCCGCATCAAGCAGCACAAATTCATTTCCCTGCCGCGGGATGACCGTGGCGATACAGCCGCGATCGACGCCGGGGATGCGTCCGACCTTGAACATGGCCGCCGCGAACAGGCCGCCGGTGTTGCCGAGCGAGACGAGGGCGTCGGCCTTGCCTTCGCTGACCAGTTCCGCGGCGCGCGCAATGGAGCTGTCGCGTTTTTTTCGGAGCGCGCTGGCGGGTTTGTCGTCCATCTCCACGACCTCGCTGGCGTGAACGACCCGCACACGATGATCGCGAAAGCCGCGGACGGGCAACGCGGCGTGGATTTCGTCCTGATGGCCGACCAGGAAAACGGAGCTGATGTTTTCGTTGTCCTCCAATGCCTTTTTGACGCCGGCAATGACAACTCCACAACCATGATCGCCGCCCATGACATCCACTGCAATTCGCATAGATGAATGACGCGGAAATGTTCCGCGGACTGACAAAAAAATCAGGCGCCCGCCGTAATGCTCAGGACTTGGCGGCCCTTGTAATAGCCGCACGCCGGGCAGACCCGGTGCGGCACATAAGGCGCGGCGCATTGCGGGCACGTGCTCATTTGCGGCAGTTTCAGCACGCTGTTGTAGGCGCGGCGCATGCGCTGCCGGCTCGTTGACGGTTTGCGTTTTGGAACACCCATAATTCAAATCACAGTTTCAGTTTGTCCAGTTCAGCCCAAGCGGAGGACGCTGATTTGTCCTTGCCGCCAGTTTTTTGGGCTTGGCCTTTCTTCAATCCGCCGCAATCCGGTTTGCACAGTGGATGCTGCGGAAACTCAAGGATCATATCTTCGCGCACGAACGGAGTCAAGTCCACGCAATCGTTGTTCACGACCACCTTTTCCTCGCCGTCCAGCGGCAAGTGGCACATCCAATCCTCCAGAAGCAGCCTTTGCGCGAACGGTTTCAAGCAGCGGACGCACTGGCAGTCCAAAACCAACTGCAAGGAGCCGGTCACAAGCAGCGCATCGGGCAATTTTTCAACGGTCAAATCGTAGCGCAGCGGCTGCTCCGCGCGAATCATCTCGTCGCGCAGGCCGAAATCCAGTTCGGCGGCGGCCAGTTCGCCTTCCAAATGAATTTCGTGCGCCTCCAGATGGCGAAGATTGACCGAAAGCATAGTTTTGATTTGAAGAACGGCGCGATGGTTCAATTTTCCTCGTGCAAAACTGAAAATTCAAAATTTTTTGCGCGGCTTCAGTTTCTTTATCAGGGCGGTTTTCACGTGCAGTGGCACAAACGAACTGACATCGCCGCCCAGCTTCGCGATTTCCTTCACGATGCGCGAACTCAAAAAGGTGTAGGTGTCCTTCGGCATCATGAAAATAGCCTCGAAATCCTCGTTCAGCTTGCGGTTCATCAGCGCGAGCTGGAATTCAAATTCAAAATCCGAGACGGCACGCAGCCCGCGCACGACCGCCTGCGCCTTCTGGCGCGCAACGTATTCGATGAGCAGCCCCTTAAAACTGTCGGCCTCGACGTGCGGCAGGTGTCTCACGGCGGTTTTCACCATCGCCAGCCGTTCGGCGAGCGTAAACAGCGGATGCTTGGAGTCGTTTTTGGCAACCGCCACGACGACGCGGTCGAACAATTTGGCTGCGCGCTGAATCACGTCCAGATGGCCGTTGGTCAGCGGGTCGAAACTGCCGGGATAAATTGCCGTGCGCATTTTTTAATTTCGGATTTTGTGGTTTTGGTTGAATCGCACCGTTTCAGCCATTCTAGCTTAATCTGAAAAACTTAAAACTTAAAATTTCCAGTTCACCGGCTCTCGCGCCGGATGTTTCCGGCAAATGAAGTGCCTTCAGCGGGTGCGGCGGGGATAAGTTCTTCTTCGAACGGCGGCGCGCCGGGTGCTCGCCACAAGACTTCATAAATCTTCACCTCCGCGACGATGCCCTTGACCTTCACCGGTGGCAAGCCGATGCACGTCGCCGCCAGTTCCGGGTCGGCGCGGAGCAAATGGCTGTAAGTCGCCGCGCTGATAATGATGCGGCTGCGGCCAGAAACGGCTTCAAGCCGGCTGGCAAGATTCACCTCGCGCCCGAACACGGTGTAATTCAAGAGGTGTTCGTTGGAACCCATCAGCCCGACGGTGGCCATGCCGGTGTTGATGCCGCTGCCGAGCATGAGAATCGGCAGTTTTGATTTCGGGCGCGCCGCGCCGCCCATCATGTTTGCCAGTTCGCGTTTCTGGTTTTCTTCGGCCCGCTTCAAATTCAGTTCGTAAATGGCGCGCTGCGCGTCAATTGCCGCGCGCACGCAGGCGGCGGCGTGTTTTTCGTTCAGTATCGGCGCGTTCCAAAATGCCATCGCGCAGTCGCCGATGTATTTGTCGAGCGTGCCTTCGTGCCGCTTGATGGCATCGGCGACGGCGCCCAGGTAAAGATTCACGGTGGCGAGCGTTTCGCGCGCTTCCTCGTTGATGGCGGCCTCGGCTTCCGCGCCGGAAAGTTTGTGCTTGCGGATGTATTCCAGCACCTTCGCCTGGCTTTCGTCGGTGAATTGGGTGAAGCCGCGCACGTCGGAAAACCAAACCGTGATTTCCTGGCGTCCGCCGCCGAGGGAAAGTTTTTCGATTTGCAGCAATTCGTTGACAACATCGGGCGAGACGATTCTGGAAAAGACGGATTTGATGTGCCGCTTCTGACCTTCCTCGAACATGACGCGATAGGCGACCAGCATCAAATGTTCCATCAACATCGCACCACCGATCGGGAAAACCAAGGGCAGCCAGAAACGGAATTTCACAAAGGCGAAAAATGCGGTGGCGACATAAACCGCCGCGAGCAGAAAAGTTCCGCCCGCCGCCGAAAACGCGCGCAATTGCCAGGTGAGAAATGCGGTGAGCGCGCCGAGAAAAATGATCAGCGCCAGTTCCGCCGGCAGCGACGCGCGGCGGATGAACCGACCGGTGAGGACTGAATTGGCGATGTTCCAATATTTGCTGACGAGGAATGTATCGCGCTCCAGCGGCGTTGCGCCGCGGTCGGCCAAATCGTTTCCCTGCGCCGCCGAGCCGACGATGACGAGCTTGCCGCGAAAGTCGCCGTTCAAGCCGTTGGTGTCGCCGTTCAGCCGGCGGAAATTTTGCGCGAGCAAACTTTCAATGGGCGCCTGCAACAAATGCGGATCATTCGGCGTCAGCCGCCAGTCAATGTGAAAATAACCGTCGTGGTCAACGGGAATTGTTCGCTCGCCGCCGTTGGCGCTGCGCAATATTATTTTGCCGCGCGGCAAATCCACCTCGGCGTTGTGCAAATCGAGTTTCAATTCCTGCGCGGCGAGGACGATGCCCATCTGCCAGACGCGTTCGTCGGTAAAAGCTTTGGCTTTAGGCGGCGTGCCGGAGGGAAGTTTGTTGCCGACGAAAGCGGCAAGTTCAAAATCAGTTTCCGCGTCCACTGGAACTTCAACCGTGTTTGTCGTTCCGGATTGAGGCAAAATGATTTCGCCGGGCGCGAACTTTGCATCCGCCAGATCCAAACCAAATTCGGCCGCCGCTTTTTTGAACAGCGGATGCCAGCGGCGATAATCGCGGAAAGCCCTGACGCGGCGCAGCACGCCGTCGGAATCTTTTTCAGTTGTGATGTCGCCGAGGGCGAGAGCGTTGGTCGCGAACAAGCCGGGCAGTGAGGCGTCGCCGGTGTCGGCCAGAATCACATTGCTGGCGTGGCGCATTTGCCGCGCGAAATAATCGTCATTTTCGATGAGAGTGCCATCCGCCATCTGCACCGGCGGATGGTCGGAACGCAATTCGTCGAAGAGCACGTCGAACGCGGCGGCTTTCGCGCCTTGTTCGGACAATTCCGCAACGAGCCGGCCATAAACTTCGCGCGGCCAGTAGAGGCCGAAATGAAAGCCGACGCTTCCGTTTTTCACGGCGGTGATGCTGGATTCCTCGATGGATACGAAGGCGAGGTTGGTGGCGGCCGGCGCGGGAAAATGCAGCGCGGTTCGCGCGCGCAGGTCATAGGTCATCCGCTCCAGCCGCTCGAAAAAATCCAGTCCCGCCAGCCGGAGGCCGCAAACGAGCGCGAGGACAGCGAGGGTCAGAAGAACCGGCGCACGTTTGAGGGGTTTGAGTTTCACCGTGCCGCATTAAACAAAAAACCAGAGCAACTCAACGCTGCTCTGGCCACGCTGAAGGACTCTGGCCTGCCGGATGTCAAAGTTTTGCCCTCGCCGGCATTGTTACCAGCACACCATCAATCAAAATGGCCACGACCAATGACCACCATGGCTTGCATTGCCAGTGGTCGGCGAAACATAAATTGTGGTCTGGTCATTCGCGAACGAAATGATTCCTTGCACGATGGTGATAGTCTGAATGGCAGTTTGTTCCGCGCTGCTCAATTCTTGCGGCGTGAGCTGGGTAACTTTGCCGGTGGCGGGATCAAATTGTTGGCCTGCCACCACGGTTTGTGTGATGGTTGAACCGTTGATGACCACCGAAATCACACAGGAGCCGTCAGTCACTGTGATGGCACCGGTGGCGCTCAAGATGAACGTCGTGCCGCGGACTCCAGCGATGCCGTTGGGTGTTTTAATCGTGTATTGTGACGCGGCGGAAAGTTTTTTGATGCTGCCCAGGATGGTTCCTTGCCGCAAATCCAGTTCCGTGTCGCTCACNNGCATCCACGCCGGTGTTTGCAACCGACAATTTGTCAATCGCCAGCACGGTGTCGCTCTCCATGCGAATCACGTTTTGCCCCGCCATGGCCTTGTAGGAAATCAGGTCGCGAACCTTGGCGTCGACGGCCGGCGCCACTTTGTCCGGGGCGGCCACAATGTGATCGGCGAGTATGTCGCCGAGGACAATATCCACTTTGGAATTGGCCGCCGTCTGAATCACGTTGCCGGGGCCGAGGGTCTGGCCGACGATCAGCGGATGCCACACGTTGTTGCCGGGGGAATACCGCGCCTCGCCCTCAACGCGGACGATGGTGGCGTATTGCTTGGTGGTGGATTGGGCGTGTGCGCCGACAGCGAGCGATAAAACCATACCGCCCACGAGCGCCGAAACAAAAGCTTGAAAAATTTTCATAATGACTTTCCACAATTTAACTTTCCACCGTCAGTATAGAGGCAGAAGGCCAAATGTCAACCGAAAATTCCCATTTTTTTTTGTTCAAAAACCGGGGGGCAAAAGGCCCTTGCCGGAGGCGTTTTCAACCAGTTTTTGCTCAACCAAATCGAGATAGGAGCGGCCGATGACGTTTTCGTTCCATTCCAGCCGCAGCGAACGGTCCAGCCACTCGCGGGCGGCCAGGTAATCCCCCACCTGGAAGTAATGCCAGCCGATGTGGGCGACGGTGAAATAGCCGTTGGGATCGAGCGATTCAGCGGTGCGGTAAAATGGGCCGGCCTCGGCGAAGCGGTCCAGCCAGTCGAGGCACATGCCGGTGCCCAAAAAATTATAGCCGTCGAACGGATTCAATTTCATCGCCCGTGCATACCAGCGCATGGCCGTTTCCGCCTGCGCCGCATTATCCGGGTTGCCAACGAAACTCTGCCTACGATACGCCTCGCCGATGTTGTAGGCCGTTTCAAAATTGGCCGGCTCGGCGGCGAACGCCTTTTCCAACAGCGCCGCCCGCTCCAGCACCAGCAACGAGGGCGCTTGCGCGCGCGCCTGCCAGAAGCTTTCAACACCGCGCCGCCAACCTTGCCAGCCCAGATACGCGACGCCGCACACGAGCGCGACCGTCGCCAGCATTTTGACGGACAGCCGCGCGTTCAACCAGTAACGTTCCGTCGCAAACCGCAGGTTGCTGGTCAGCAACGCCAGCAGCGTGACGCCCAAAATCGCATTGGCCGGAATGTGCAGGTTGAAATCAACCACGGAATGAGCCGCCAGCGCGAGCAATCCGGCGGACGCCCCGAGGAAAAAGGCGAAGCGGTTGCTCGTGCCGCCGCGTCTGCCCAAGTCTCTTTCCGCGCGCTGGACGTGTTTTCGAGTTTCCCACAAGCCGGCGGCAAACGCCGCCATCCCCGCCAGCACGATGATGCCGCCGACGACGCCCCAGTCGGTCAGCAGGTTTAAGTAATCATTATGCACGCGGTCGGGCCGGGCTTGGACGTGCTCCGGACGATATTCGCGGAAGCGATAATCGTAATGCGCCGGGCCGACGCCCCACCAGAAATGGTCCAGCCACATCCGTTCCGCCGCTGTCCACATGTCGCGCCGGAAATCGAGTTCGACCTGGCCGGTGCTCATCGGCCCTTCCATGCGCGAGATGTAAGCGAGCGTCTTCGCCAGATAAATCTTTGTGAAGCACACGCCGCCCCCGATGAAAATGGCCAGCAGCAACAACGCCGGAATCCGATGATTGCGATGGCCGAGCAATATACCAAGCAGCGCCAGCAAACCGATGCCCGCCGCCGCCCAGCCGCCCCGCGAAAACGTCACCGCCAGTCCCGCCGCCATGACCAGCGCCGCGTATCCGAGCAAAATCCGCGTGACCGGTTTCATCCGTCCGACCAAAATGTAGGCCGTGGCCAGCGGCAAAAGCATTTCGAGAAAGCCGGCCAGGTTGTTCGGCGAAATGTAAGTGCCCGAGGCGCGCCCCACATAAGGCGAGGTGAGACCCCAGACACGGTTCGAGTGCGTGAAAAATTGATAGACCGCGCAGGCAGAAATGGCCATCGCCAGAAATATCAAGGTGAACCCGATGATTTGCGCCGCTTCCTGCCGGTAAAGATTGTTAACGATGGCAAGAAACAGGAACGCATACATCAGCACCTGGATCATCTCCTGCCGCGCGACGTATTCGATGTCCGCCGTGAGGTAACGCGCGATGGCGTAAATTGTGAACGCCAGCACGACCCAGCAAATCGGCGGCCAGAGCAGTTGCGGCTTGGGACTGACCCAAATCCGCAGCACCCACAAAAGCATCACACCGATGGTGAGTCCTTGGATGATAAGAAATTCCGGCGTGTCCACCGCGCCCATCGCCAACGGGCCGAAAATCAGAATGGCGAGGACGAGGCCAAGAATTCCCCGCTCGCAATATTTGTCCAATGCTTCACGATTCATTTCGATCTGCACAAAAATGAACGGCGATGGCGGGCGAGTAAAGCGGATTTGCCTCGCAAAAAGCGACAGCATCGCCCATGAGCGCGCCATTTTTGCCGAGGTCACAGATCGCCGCAGCAGAAATTGCTTGCGTCCATCCGGAAACGGAACGAGTTTTGCACCAGCAACCATGAGTCAAACCCTGCAAATCGTGGTGAACATTTTCTCGCTCATTGTCATTCTGGGCTTGATGGTTTGGATTTTCATCCGCGCGCTCAAACGCAGCACCGACCCGCCCGTGCTGATTCTCAAATGGATTGTGACGGCGGCGGCTTTGTATTTCCTATTCACAGTCTGCATGCCGGAATTCAGCAAAGGAGGGGGTGACGCGATTTTCGGCCTGATCCTGACGCTCCTTTTCGGGCTGGTGATGGCCATCCTCTGGCGGGACAGCTTCATTGACATCTTTGCCAATGGCCTTGGCTCGCTTTATGACGGCGGCACCGAACCGCCGGAGCCGAAACCGTATTATTCCATCGCGCTTGCCAAACGGAAAATATACCGGCCGCTCGAAGCGATTGTGGAAATCCGCAAGCAGCTTGCCAGATTCCCGAATGATTACGAGGGCGTCCACCTGCTGGCGGCCATCCAAGCCGAGGACATGAAGGATTTGCCCGGTGCGGAAATCACGCTGAACCTTTTCTGCGATTCGCCCGCCGCGCCGCCCAAGCAGGTCGCCGCCGCGCTCACCCAGCTCGCCGACTGGCATCTCAAGCTGGCGCAGGACGCCGACTCCGCGCGCGCCGCGCTGGAAAAAATCATTGAAGAATTTCCCGGCACCGAGCTGGCGCTGGCGGCGGCGCAACGCATCGCGCATCTGGGCGGCGTGGAGAAAATCCTGCTGGCCGCGCACGACCGGCAGCCGATGCCGATGCCGGAAGGGATGAAAAGCATCGGGCTGCGCGATTCCCTGCGGGATTTGATTCCCGCCGAGACCGATCCCGCGAAACTGGCGGCGGATTACGTGAAACATCTGGAGCAACATCCGCTCGACACCGAGGTGCGAGAGAAACTCGCCATCCTATATGCGGCCCATTACAAGCGGCTGGACATGGCGACGAATGAACTCGGGCAGCTCATCAATGAGCCGAACCAGCCGCCCAAGCATGTGGCGCACTGGCTGAACCTGCTCGCCGATTTGCAGATTCGCAGTGGCGCGGACTACGACACCGTGCGCCCGACCTTGGAAAAAATCATTGAACATTTCCCCGGCATGGCCGTGGCGGAACTCGCGCAGTCGCGCCTGAACTGTTTGAAACTGGAAATCAAGGGAAAAAAAGAAACGCCGGACGTGAAGCTCGGCGTTTATGAGCAAAACATCGGCTTAAAATACGGCTCACCGCGCTGATTGCAGTTGCAACGCGATTTCCTTCTCCAACTCATGCACGAGGTCCTGGTCGCGGAGACCGGCGCGCGTGCGGGCCTCCACCGTCACCTCGGTAACTTTCGGATCCACCGGCTCGACGCGGATCCAGACATTGCGCTGGTTCACCTTGCCATACATCGCCCGCACACTGTTGGTGGTGTCGTGTGGGATGTATTCAGTGATGAGCACCCCGTTGTTGTTCAGCACGGTGACGGCCGCCTGATAGACCTGGTCCGGCGACCGTTCATACCGGCCCGAAAAACTGTCCTCGCCGAACGACATCGCCGCCGTCTTGGTGCCGCTGACCGTGTGGATGCAACCGGTGGCAAGGAGGACCATGCCGATTCCGGCAAACGCTGCTAAAATTTTCGTTTTCATATTGGCCACAGTCCAATCCAAACCGCGCCCCGCGTCAAGCACGATTCACACTTCCCCGGTTATCCGCCAAATCGAGGCAAGGGCACTCAGCCAGTTTTACCGATTTTCAAACTTGAATTGGCCGTGCCGCGCTGGAATTCACGTCTCCCGCTGGCTGAATTCGCGGATCATCGCCTTCCACCACGGCGCGAGCTTTTCGTCGGGCCGCAGCCACGCCTGCTGGTGCAGCCAGACCATCACGCGCTGGTCGGCCATGACGGCCATGCGCTCCGGCTGTGTCAACTTGTCCGGCCCCCCGGCCAGCAATTTTTCGCCGAGCGCGCCGACCTGTTCGCTGCCGGCGCCGAGTTTGGAAAGTTGCTCGGCGTAGGTGGGGTTGAGCCGCTTTTCGCGCAGCAGCGAGACGTGGATGGCGTTGACGTAAGGGTCGAGCACGGCCTCGGCCAGCCCCGCGTGCGCACTGCGCGGCGTGGTGTCGTCGGTGATTTCATGCACCTTCATCCGCGCGCGCAAGGCGACGAGTTCGGGCGGCGGCGCGGTCTCTTCCGGCGTGAGAAACAGGCCGAGTTTCCGCAAACGCGCGCCGAGGTGCCCCCGGCTGGTGAACACGCTTAAGGGAATGGACAGCGCCATGCCCGCCAGCACGGGCGTGAACCACCAGAACAGCGTTGGACCGAGCCACCACATGAACGCGCCCCACACCAGTCCGATGAGCGTGTGCCCCCAATGCCGCCGGAGCGCAAAGAGCCACGTCGTGCCGGCGGCGGCGCGTTTGGGCGGCGACCAGCCCACACTGACGCCGAGCAGGTTGGTGATGACGAAGCGCGTGTGCCAGAGCATTTGCAGCGGCGCGTGCAGCGTGGAAAAAACGGTTTCGCCGGCGACGCCCGCCGTCGCGCGCGCGAGGCCGCCATACGCGCGGCGGCGCGGCCAGTCATACGCAAGGTCAATCAACGCAAGAAATTTGGGCAGCATGATGACAACCATGCAGACGATGAAAACGAGCAGGGCGTGGGCGGTGGCGCTCAAGTTCAAATACGGCGTGAAAGCGTGAACGGGGATATCCGACAGGCCGGTTTGTTTGTGGAACCAGCAAATCCAGTTGAACGTCAGCAGGAAAATGAGCCACAGCGGGCCGGTGAGGTAACCGCAGATGCCGAGCGCCAGATGCAGCCGGCTCACGCCGCGCAAGCCTTTNNTTTTCAATCATCGTCTGCGGCGCCTCCTCGTAGCTGCCTTCGAGGTCGTAGGCGAACCAGACCTCCCAGTTTTCGCGCGACAGCAACGCGGCCTCGACAAAATCGTGGCTCAAAATCTGGCCGCCGAACGGCTTGCGTCCGGGCAGTTGCGGCAGATCGCAAAACTGCATGAACGGCTCGGTGCGGATGATGGCGTTATGCCCCCAGTAATTTCCCAGGTCGAGCGCCCAGTAATTCAGGCCGGCGATGAACACCGGCGCGTAAAGGCGGTTGGCAAACTGCTGGATGCGACCGAATGTCGACTCCGCATTGACGACCGCCGGCACGGTCTGGATGAGGCCGACGGTCGACTGCGCCTCCATCAACTTGACCAAATCCACGAGCGTTTCGCCGCGCATGACGCTGTCGGCGTCGCAGACCATGAAGTAGCGGTAGCGGCGGCCCCAAGCGTTGAGGAAATCGCTCACGTTGCCGCTCTTGCGGCCCTCGTTGTTCAGGCGGCGCCGGTAATAAACTTTGCCGAGAGCGTCCAGCTCGCGGATCAATTCATGCCAGCGGCGCTCCTCCTCGACCCATTTGTCCGGGTCGGTCGAGTCGCTCAAGATGAAAAAGTCGAAGCGCTCAAGCCTGCCGGTTCGTTCCAGCGATTCGTAGGTGGCGCGGAGGCCCTCGTAGGCGCGCACGACATTTTCGTTGTAAATCGGAAAGACAATCGCCGTGCTCGTGCCGTCAATCTTCTGGTCGCGGTAATTTTTCAGCGCGGTGATGCGCCGCCGCGCACCGAACGTCCGCAGGAAGAATCCATACACGCCGTGCATGGCACCGATGGCGATGAATAAAAACAAAATGATGAATAGCACCAGCAGCATCGTGCTCGAAGCAGACCAACCGCTGCGCCAGAGCAAATCGGCGAAGAGCATCGAGACAGGCCCGGTCAGCAGCACCGCCGACGAATAGAAGATGAACAGCCGCCAGCCGCGCCGGAGACGCGGAGCCGCCGCAACGGAAATGGTTGGGGCGTCAACCATATCAGTGATTGAACTGCCGGAACCAATCCACCAACAATGACAGACGGGTTTTCACCTGCTCGAATCCTCCGTGAGTAAGCCAGAAAAAACCGATGAGCAGCAGCGCGAATCCGGTCCACGCCAGCGTCATGCGGACGTAGGGCAGTTTGCCGAGATTCGAGAGCGTTGTGATCGGACCGAGATCCAACGGGCGCGGCGCCATTTTGGAAAGCTGGAAATCCGGGCCGGCGCACAAAAAGGCCTCGCGCATGGCGGTGGTGAATTCCTCCGGCCACGGGCCGGGGCGCAAAAATTGTTCCTGCCACCGGCCCGGCATGTCGGCCAGCAGCAGCGCGAGCCGCCCGCGCGTGGAAAGGGTCTGGCCGTCCTTGGTGGGCGGCGATTGCAAAACTTCGGTGAACCATTCGGTGACGAGGTGATCCATCTCCTCGGCGGCGAGCTGCGTGGCGGAGCGATCCGGCTCGGCGGGCGCGCGGCGCATGGCGCGGTCGAGCACGCGCAACACGAGCTGGCCGAGCAGCGCCTTGTTGCGGATGCGCAGGGCGTGAAAGTAATTCTCCACCTTCACATAGGCGGCGTTCCATTCTTCCAGCGGGCGTCCGGCAAGCTGGCCGGAAACACCGGTCAAGGCTTCCGCGTTCACGGCGGACTCCATTGGTAGGTCCAGGTCTCGCTCAAAATGTTGGTTCCATTTTGCAACGTGCAGCGCAGGTCCACCGGGTCGGTGTTGCCGGACTTGGGCTGCATTTTCAAAACCACGCGCCAGCCATTGAGGAACGGGTTGCGGAAGACGAGATTGTCCACAATGGCGGCGTTGGCGCTGCAATTGGCGATGGCCTGCGGCGGATCGTTTTCGGGAATGGCGCCCAGTTTCGGCCCGGCAAAATCAATGACGAACTGCCGGGCGCTCGCAAAATGCGCGTCAAGGCCTACGCGCGTGGAGACAACACGGTTTTCGGAAAGTTTCAGATCCGCTCCGCCGGTCTGCCAGGAAAGCCGGTAGCCGAAGCGGTAAGGTTGCAGCGGCACGGGTTTGTTTTTCGGATCCCAAAACGCGACGATGTTGTCCAGACCCTCGTAGCGTGTGCTCAATTCCACCAGATGCAAATCGCCGTCGCGCCAGTCGCCGCGCGGCTCCACCCAGATGCTCGGCACCTGCTGGTAAAAGTTGAACGTGTCCTCATACGCCGGAAACGACCGCTCCCGCTGCAACAAGCCGAAACCGCGGATGTTCGGCGCGGAAAAAACCTGATGGCGCATCACCGGTGGATTGTCCAGCGGCCGCCAGAGGGTTTCGCCGTTGCCCATTTTCACGAGCAACCCGTCGCTGTCGTGGACTTCCGGGCGGTAATCGTCAAACTTGCGCTCGGTGTTCTTGCCGAACCAGAACATGCTCGTCAGCGGCGCCAGCCCGATGGTTTGGACCGGTCGGGCGTTCGTGTCGGCCGCGTGAATCTGTTCCGGCTCGCGAAAAAACAATTCGGCTTGCACCTCCACCACCGTCGTCCCGCCGGGATGAATGTCGAATTTATACGCGCCCGTGCAACTCACGCTGTCGAGGATGGCATATAACGTCAGATCGTTGTCGTCTGGTTGCGGCTTGCCCAGCCACCAGTCGGT
>PLZL01000230.1 GCA_003152145.1 Limisphaerales bacterium | reverse complement strand
TTCGTGCTGTCTCCTTCGCGACCAAATTCGGGTATGTCCGTTCCCATCTTGCCGCCCATCAGCGAAGTTGAGCCAATTTGAACAGACGTCGCGTGCTCTTGAGCGCGAATGAAACCTGACAAAGCCATGAGTCCGACAATGATGAACAGCCCGCCCAAAATATTTATCAAGTATTTCACGGCTCACTTCCAAAGAGATCAACATTGGCACAGAAGGTAGGACGCGTCACTCCGTGCGCGTCGTCGTTGGTGAGTCCGAAAGCGCTCGTTGGCAAATGGCGGCGGGCAGGGGACTGCCCGCCCTACCTGCGCCGATGTGTCAATTTTAATGTGAACTGCCATAGATGCCATCTGCCAGGCTATTGATTGTTGCATTTTCGCAATCCAAATTTTTGTTTTCATGGCAGTTGAGCGTGTTCCGGTCATGGACAATTACATCAGCCCGTTCTTACGCCTGCATTGAAATTAATACAATAACATTCTTGTTACATATTCGTATGACTAACTAATAAATTCTATTTGCATTGCTTGTCAACTTTTCCGGCTAATTCCAAGATGCGCTGTTGCAAAACCCTTTTGCGTGATGTCAGCAGTTTGACCCATAATCGGCCGCTGCCTGACGAAGTGGTTTGATTTGGAATCGCGCCAGGCGTCAATTGTGCGCTAGGTTTGAATCGGACGTCTTCGGATGCCTCTGGAAATTTGCGCGATGGAAAAATTTTGTTCGCAGCGGCGGTTCGGTTGTGCTAAGAGATAAGCTGAATGGCGAACGGAGCACAGGCAAGATCTGCGGACGGGGCAGCCACGCAAGAGCGTTTCGGGGGACGTTTTAATCTCCACGAACTCATCAACAGCGGCGGCATGGCGGACATCTGGCTCGTCACCGAGCAGCGCGGCAAAACCTTCGCGCTCCGCAAACTCAAACCGGAGCTGCGGTTCAACCTCCGCGCTCGACGGCGCTTTGTGCGCGGATGCCGGGTGCTGTCCCAGCTCAACGAAAGCGAATTCATCGTCGGTTACGTCGAACACGGCAAGCTGGACGGCACGCTGTATCTGCTCATGGATTACATCGAGGCGTCCAATTTGAAGCTGCTGCTCGCGCGGCAGGACCCGGTGCTGACGGAGAACGTGGCGCAAATTCTCATAGACATGGCCGTCGGCCTGAACCACATCCACGAGAGCGGGTTCATGCACCTGGATTTCAAGCCGGAAAACGTCCTCGTCACAGGCAACGGCAACGTGCGGCTGATTGATTTTGACCTGGCGCAGCCGATTCTCGAAAAGCCAAAAAAAATGTCCGACAATCCCGGCACCCCCGGCTACATGTCGCCGGAGCAATTGCAGGGGAAACCGATCAATGCGCGCGTGGACATTTTTGCCTATGGCGTTGCCGCATATGAACTGCTCACCAACCACAAACCATTCCCCGGCGAGACACCCGCGGAAATCCTCGGCGCCCAGCTTGAACCGACCGGCCCCATCCCGCCGCGCGAGCATAACGCGGACATTCCGGCCGCGCTTGAAAAAGTCATTCTAAAATGCCTCGCGCTCGATCCCGACCGGCGCCATCCCTTCGTGAGTGTCCTCGTGCATGAATTGCAAAGCGCGCTCTACGTTTGAGCGCACGGATATTTACTTTACTTGTCTTGAGGCTGGATTATCCTGCCGTTTTAATTTTTTTGATACGGAATCATTTTGTATGGCAAAACTGACGGTTCGAGATTTGGATGTCCGCGGCAAGCGCGTTTTTCTGCGCGTGGATTACAACGTGCCGCTGGAAGAAAAAGACGGGCAGATGGTCATCACCGATGCCACGCGCATCGTGGCAACGCTGCCGACCTTGAAATTGTTGATTGAAAAGGGCGGCAAGCTGATTCTGACCGCGCACCTCGGCCGGCCCAAGGGGAAGCGTGACGCGACGATGTCACTCAAGCCGGTCGCGACCCGGTTGACCGAACTGCTGGGAAAACCCGTGACATTTGTGGACGATTGCATCGGCGAAAAGGTTGAGAAAGCGGTGGCCGCGATGAAAGCCGGCGACGTGATTTTGCTGGAAAATGTCCGNNTATTACAACGAAGAGGAAAAGAACGACCCGGCGTTCGCCGAGAAGCTGGCCAAGGTCGCCGATGTTTACGTGAATGACGCATTCGGCGCGGCACATCGCGCCCATGCTTCCACCGAAGGCGTGGCGCGCATCGTCGCCAGGCGCGGCGGCAAGTGCGCGGCGGGCCTGCTCATGGAACTTGAGTTGAAATTCCTCGGCGACGAACTGGAAAAGCCCGCGCGTCCGTTCGTCGTGATCCTCGGCGGCGCGAAAGTCTCCGACAAGATCAAGGTCATTGACCTTTTGCTCGAAAAGGCGGACACGATTCTGATCGGCGGGGCGATGGCTTACACATTCCGGCTCGCGCAAGGTTTCAAGACCGGCAAATCGCTGGTGGAACCTGACGCAACCGGCACGGCGAAATCCGCGCTGGCCAAGGCCAGGGCGAAGAATGTGAAATTTCTGCTGCCGCTGGACGACGTCGTTGCCACGCCGGTCAAGACCGACAAGCTCGACAAAAAAGGCAAACCGGTCATCGAATGGCAGAATCCGCGCACGAATTCCGACATGAATTGTCCGGATGACGCAGCCGGCCTCGACATCGGTCCGGCAACGGTCAAGGCGTATGCCGCCGAGGTCGCCAAGGCGAAGACGATTTTGTGGAACGGCCCGATGGGTTTGTTTGAGAACAAACAATTTGCCGCCGGCACCACCGCGGTTGCGCAGGCCGTGGCAGACGCCACGCAGAAGAGCGGCGCCAAGAGCATCATCGGCGGCGGCGACAGCGTAAAAGCGCTCAACAAGACCAAGCTCGGTGACAAGGTGACGTTCATGAGCACGGGCGGCGGCGCGAGCTTGGAATTTCTGGAAGGGGCGGTGCTGCCCGGCGTGGCGGCGTTGACGGACAAATAATTTATCTCCAAATACTCGGTCTCGTTATCGTAATCGAAAGATTCGAGGACAAGGACGAGGGGGAGGACGAGAACGATTAAACTTGAATATGAACAAAGAACGAAAATTGATTATTGCGGGCAACTGGAAAATGAACAAGACGGCTGCCGAGGCGCTGGCGCTGGTCAACAACCTTAAACTGGAAATCGTGAACGTGAAGGAGGTGGACGTCGTGGTGTGTCCGCCGTTCACCGCGCTGGAATCGGTTTCAAAGGCCATTCTGGAAACCAAAAACATCCGGCTCGGCGCGCAGAACATGAGCGAAAACAATTTCGGCGCGTTTACCGGCGAAATCTGCGCCGGGATGCTCAAGGAGTTTTCCGTGCGTTACGTCATCCTTGGACACAGCGAGCGGCGGCAGTATCAAAAGGAACCGGACGCGCTCATCGCCAAGAAGGCGAAGGCCGCCCACGGCGCGTCGCTCAAGCCGATTGTCTGCGTCGGCGAAACACTGGCGGAACGCGAAGCCGGCCGGATGGAAAAGGTTCTGGAAACGCAGGTGCGCGGCAGCCTTGCCGGGCTGACCAAGGAGCAGATGGTCGAAACCATCGTCGCCTACGAGCC
>PLZL01000374.1 GCA_003152145.1 Limisphaerales bacterium | reverse complement strand
TTAGTGACGATACTCAGCCCTACGACGATTTCGATTCAGTGGCGGAGCGATTGTGGGACGTGCTTGTCCTTCGGAGTTTAATGTGGCGTTACGGGTTATCTGAACTGCCGCGACTGCCCCGTTACGGATTTTTTGACACTCCCATTGGTGAGGATGGCTTCTTTGAGGTAGTTCCATCAATAGGAACAACACAACCTTTCCGCTTTGTAGAATTCATCGGAGACCGCAGGTTTGGTTCGGAGCCATTCAACGCGGTGCGTGGAATGCTGCCAGACCGCTCTCCAGTCGGCGTTGCATTTTCACCGGAAATTGAGTTTCGATGGATTCGCCACGGGCGACTGGGCTAACCCATAATTAAGCCGTTTTTTTTCACCCCTTCTCAATGCACGCGTAGGCATTGTGGTTGTGGATGCTCTCGAAATTTTCCGCCTCGACTTTATACCACCGGACCTGCGGATGCGCGTTCAGCTTCACCGCCACGTTACGCACCAAATCCTCCACGAACACCGGGTTTTCGTAGGCGCGCTCCGTCACGAACTTCTCGTCCTGCCGCTTGAGCAGCGCGTAAAGCTCCGAACTCGCCGAGCTTTCAATCATCGCCACCAAATCTTCAATCCAAACCGATTTCTTCATGCGAACCGCCACCGTTACCAGCCCGCGCTGGTTGTGTGCGCCGTATTTGGCAATCGCCTTCGAGCAGGGGCACAGCGTCGTCACGTTCGCCTTCACCGTCAGAACGAAATCAATGTCCCCGCCGCACGCTGCCGCGTCGAACCGCGCGACGTAATCCATCAGGCTTTCCCCGCGCGACACCGGCGACCGCTTGGTCATGAAATAGGGGAACTCGATTTCGATGTGCGACGTGGCGGAGTTCAGTTTTTTTTGCAGCGACAGCAAAATGTCCCGGATGTTTTCCACGTGGATGATGCTGCCGTGCGCGTTGAGCACCTCGACGAACCGGCTCATGTGCGTGCCTTTGAATTCCTTCGGCAAATCCACGAACATCCCGATGGTCGCCACGGTGTTCTGGACGCTGCGCGCCTTGTCGCGCACCTGGATGGGAAAACGCAGCCCGCGCACGCCGACCTTGTCAATCCGCAGCTCGCGCGTATCGGGCCGGCTCTGCATGTCGTGCAAATGCGCGGCGGAATTTTTCCTGGCCGCGCGAAGTTTTACCGCGTTCCTGCCGTTTCGAGACATGGTGGAACAGTAACAGCTTTGCTGCGTTTGGCAAAATGTTCTCTTGTGAACAAACTCGTCTGGACAAGCCAAGCCAAGGATTTAAGCTTCCTCAAACGAACCGCAAATATGCAATTCTGGCGAATTTTTAATCCAGATTACGAAAGCGACTACCAACATTCCTATATCAATGGCGGCTTGGAGCATCCATTTGGAATGCCGGGCATAGAATGCGATGTCTGTCATCAGACTTGGGGTGGCGGACGGATATTGCCACTCAATTGTCCAGCCTCACTTCGTAATCACAAAAATATCAAAGAAGGGTGGGCAATTTCCCGCGAACAACATCGCGCGCTTCAAAGCGAAGTGCAGGACGAATTTCGCAAAATTGGAATTTCTTGTCCGCCTTTGCAACCGGAGGACGCTTTTCAACCTTGTTATCTTGATGTGCCATCAAAGCCAAAGGCAGACTTTCTTTGGGCCAGCGGTAGAAGCCTTGTCGGTTCCAAACGCATCAAGGATTTATTTCACGCCCTGGAAGTAAAAGAGGTGGCTTTCTGTCCGATAAACCTCCGCAAGATCGGCAAGCGCAATGCAAGACTTCCTGCGCCCATTCCACCCACGGGCGAACCCGAAGATATTATTGAGGAGATGCCGATGCTGGCTCGGACAGATTCAATTGGGCCTTATTTTGAAGTAATCGTGAAATCTAAAGCTGGTTATGCACCCGGAGGAGAACCACTTTCCACTTGCTCCTGCTGTGGCCGTGAAACTTTCCCGGAAACTGATAACCGATTTGTCATGGTGGATTCGATGTGGAAAGGCGCAGACATCTTCTTTGCGGGCGGTATGTTGCAAGTCACTGACAGATTGAAACTGGCGTTGCAGAATTTGAAAGCAACGAATGTTCAATTCCAAATTCTTCAAGCATTTTCTTGATCATGCTTAAATGGCTTTCACTTTGTTTCGCCGTCGCAACTGTATTTTGTTCCAACGCTTTAGCCGTCACTTTCCGCGTCGCCACTTACAACGTCGAAAATTATCTGGACCAGCCGACGGAATCGCGCCCACACGTCAAATCCGCCGAGGCGCGCGCCAAAATCCGCGAAAGCATCCGCGCGCTGAATCCCGATGTGCTCGCGCTCGAAGAAATGGGAACGACCAACGCGCTCCTGGAATTGCGCGCGTCGCTCAAGGCTGACGGACTGGATTTTCCGTTTTTGGAACACGTCAGCGGCGCGGACACGAACATCCACCTCGCCGTATTGAGCCGGCTGCCCATCGTCGCGCGGCATCCGCACACAAACGACCTGTTTCTGCTCGATGGCCGGCAATTTCGCGTGGAGCGCGGCTTTGCCGAGGTGGATATCGAAGCCGCGACGAATTTCACCTTCACGCTGATTGCCGCGCATTTGAAATCGCGCCGTCCCGTGCCCAACGCCGACGAAGCCGAGGAACGCCTCGAAGAAGCGAAAATGTTGCGCCGGATCGTTGACGAACATTTCACAGACAATCCGAACGCCAGGCTTATCGTCCTCGGAGATTTCAACGACGTGAAGGATTCCGATGCGGTCAAGGAAATCATTGGACGCGGGCGATTCAAACTTGCTGACACGCGGCCTGCCGAACGGAACGGGGACAACACGCCCGCGGAAAATTCCAATTTCGATCCGCGCAACGTTACGTGGACGGAATACTATGGCAAGGAGGATTCTTATACCCGCATGGATTATATTTTGATCAGCCCGGCGCTGGCGCGCGATTGGGTGAAGGGAGAAACTTACATTGCCACAATTCCGAACTGGGGCGTCGGCTCTGACCATCGGCCGATTGTCGCAGTGTTCAAAACAGAGAATAATTAGCCGCGCGTCACAATTGTTCCGGCTTGGACATCAATTCCGCAATGCGCTGGAGCAGCCGCCCCTCGCGCCGGCGCGGATGCGCCTCCGAGCTTCAGGCGGCGGGGAGATGACCGGGGAAGTTATTTTTATACCAGCGATAGGTCTCCGTTAACCCCTTCAACAAGTCAATTTTTGGTTTCCAACCCAAATCGGCCAATTTTTTTGTATCCAATAATCTTCTGGGTGTTCCATCGGGCTTTGAGGTGTCCCAGATGATTTTCCCGTGATATCCGACGATCTGCTGGATCAGCTCGGCGATTTCTTTGATGGTATGATCAGCCCCGAAACCGATATTTATAATCTCCGGGCTGCTGTAATGCTCCATCAAAAAGACCAAGGCTGATGCCATATCATCCACGTTGAGAAATTCCCGCCGGGCAGCGCCGGTTCCCCAGCACATCACCGTGGGCGCATTATTCATCTTTGCCTCGTCAAACTTCCGGATCAATGCCGGCAACACATGTGAGTTTTCAGGATGGAAGTTGTCATTGATGCCGTATAGGTTGCACGGCATCACCGAAATGTAATCGCAGCCATATTGTCTGTGATACGCCTGGCACATTTTGATGCCGGCAATCTTGGCGACCGCATACCATTGGTTTGTCGGCTCGAGCTCTCCCGTCAGCAAGGCGCTTTCATTCACCGGTTCGGGCGCATACTTGGGATAGATGCAGACGCTGCCGAGAAACATCAGCTTCTTCACCTTGGCCATGCGGCAGGCTTCGATGACGTTATTTTGAACCTGAATGTTGTCGTAGATAAATTCGGCGGGATAGGTGTTGTTGGCGTGGATGCCGCCCACCCGGGCGGCCGCAAGAAATACATATTCCGGACGATTCCGGTCAAACCATTCAAAGACCCGGCTTTGGTCTCTCAATTCCAAAGTTTGCCTGTCCACGGTCAGCAGCTTCTCGAAACCCTGGGTTTTGCACAATCTCACCAAGGACGAGCCAACCAGGCCATTGTGCCCGGCGACAAATATTTTCGAGTTTTTATTCATGGTCTATTTTCAAAATCGCCTGCCATTCCCGCATCCTTTCAGCATCAATCTTGCCAGGAATGGATGCCATCACAACTACAACTGCTCCGGCTTCGACATCAATTCCGCGACGCGCTGGAGCAGCCGTCCCGCCGCGCCGCCGTCAATCACGCGATGGTCGAAGCTCAATGTCAAGTTCGCCTCCATGATTGGCACAAACTGGCCCTTGACCGAATCCCAATGCGGCTCGTGTCGTGCCGCGCCCAGGCCGAGCACGAGCGTTTGTTCCGGCAGCGGGATTGGCGTCGCCCATTCCAGACCGAACGTGCCGAAATTGGTGACGGTGGCAACCGAACCGCCCGTGGCGCTGGGCGGCAATTTGCGTTCGCGCGCCAATTCCACCAGTTCGTTGTAAGGCGCAATCAATTCCTTCAACGATTGTTTGTCCGCATGGCGAATGACGGGAACCAGCACGCCCTCTTCGGCCTCGACTGCGAACGCAATGTCTATCGAGGACGGATGCACAATCTTATTTCCCACCAGCCGTCCGGCGGGCGCGCTGTTTTCCGCCAGCGCCACCGCCAGCGCGCGCAACGCGCACAGCGCCGGGCCGGGTTTTGGTTTCGTGACTTTGCGATAGGCGAAAAGTGGATCAAGGCACACCGGCATGCCGACGTGTGCAATGGGCCGCGTCCAACTGCGCCGCATCGCGTCAGCTACGGTCACGCGCATGGTCGAGGCCTGGCTCACCTTTTGTTTTTCGATGTGCGCGATGAACTTTTCAAAATCCTCGACGGTCACGCGGCCCGCCGCGCCGCTGCCGGCGACGCCCGCGAGGTCGGCGGCGCTCAAGCCGAGTTCGTGCATCCGCGCCTTGAGCCGGGGCGAGAGATAGCTCGCACCCGCCACGTTCGCCGGCACCGGCAAACCACGCACGGTCGGCTGAACCCGGTATTTTCCACCACTCGCTTCCGCGTTTGAAATGCGGTCCGTTTCGCCGGTCTTCACCGGCGCGAAAACGTCCAGCCCCAGCCGCGCCAGCTCTTCCTGCGTGGCCTCAATCCGGCCGAGCACGCCGCCAACGGCGTAGCTTTCGCCCAATTGGGCGGTAAGCTTTTCAATGCGCCCGCGGCACGGCGACGTGACGGTCATGGCGGCCTTGTTCGTCTCGACTTCAATCAAATCCTGGTCGGCTTCGACGGTATCGCCGGGCTTGATCAGGAAGCTGATTACTTTGGCCTCGGCGATGGACTCGCCGAGTTGCGGCATGATGATGGGAATGGAGGGCATATCAATAAGTCCCAAGATCCAAGTTCCAAGCTCCAATGAAGCTCCAAATCTCAAACTTCAAAATAGCTGCCGCGATCAAACTCCGTATTTGCGAGCTTGGTGCTTGAAGTTTCTCTGGAGCTTGGTGCTTGGTGCTTGGTGTTTTCATTTCATTGTCTTAAAAGATTTCGGGCTGCCGCCGCGACGCTACGCGCGGTCGGACGGTGCGCCGTCCACAAATTCGGATGATACGGCACAGGCGTGTCCTTGGCATTGAGCCGTTGCGGCGGCGCATCCAGGAGGCCATAGCCTTCGCTCGTGACACGCGCGATGATTTCCGCCGTCACGCCGCCCCACGGCCACGCCTCGCCAACGCACAGTAATCTTCCAGTGCGCGCGACGCTGGCCATCACGGTGTCCGTGTCCAGCGGCTTCACGGAACGCAAGTCCACGACTTCGATTTCCCAGCCTTCGGTTGCGAGTTCACTCGCCGCTTCGAGCGCTTCGTGGACCATCGCGCTGTAGGTCACAATGGTCAGGTCGCGGCCTACGCGCGCGATGCGGGCCTTGCCGACCGGCAGCGCCTCGTCCGGCAATTTTTCGGCCTTGAGGTGATAATAAAGAAATTTGTGCTCGCAGAAAATCACGGGGTCGTCAATCGCCACCGCCTCGAGCAACATGCTGTAGGCGTCCTCGACCGTCGCGGGTGTCAGCACGACGAGGCCCGGATAATGCGCGTAAACCGCCTCGATGCATTGGCTGTGGAACGGTCCGCTGCCGGACGTGCCGCCGAATGGCAGGCGCACGGTGATGGGGCAGGGCACGTTTGTGCGCCAGAAAAGTGTCGCGGCCTGATTGACGATCTGGTTGAAACCGACGGTGGAAAAATCCGCGAACTGCATTTCGATGATTGGCCGCATGCCTTCAATCGCCGCGCCGACGGCCAGACCGACCATCGCGTCCTCGCTGATGGGCGAATCGAGCACGCGGCCGGGAAATTCCTTCGCCAGATTTTTCGTGGCCTTGAAAGCGCCGCCGAACGCCCCGACGTCCTGCCCGTAAATGAACACGCGCGGGTCGTCCCGCAGCGCGCGGGCCTGCGCTTCGCGGATGGCTTCAAGATAGGTCACGCTCATGGCAAAATCAGTCTTCATTTTCCTGGTGCATTTCGCTCAAGTGTTTGGACGCAATCGCGCGCCACTCCTCGGTGAAGGGGTCGGGCGTTGGTTCCCGCTGGACTTGAGCGACGGCCTCCTCCACCTCATGAAGGAGTTGGTTCCGCAACGCGGCCAGTCGCGCGGCGTCCATCCACTTCTGGCGGAGCAAAAATTCCTCGGCGACCTTCAAACAGTCGCGCCCGATGGGCGAACTTTTCAATTTAAGGTCCACGTAACCCGCGTCGTCATGTTCGCCGTGGCCGCAGAGGCGGAGCAGGGTGGCGACGACCAATTGCGGGCCGCGGCCTTCGCGGGCTCGGGCGACGGCGGCGCCAATGATTTCCAGGCACGCGACCAAATCCGTTCCATCCAACGATTGAGATTCGACACCGTAGCCAACGGCCTTGTCGGCGAGGTCGCGGCAGGCGAATTGGAGCGAGGTCGGCGTGGAGTAGGCGTATTGGTTGTTGGCGACGACGAGGACGAGCGGCAGTTTTTCGACGGCAGCTTGATTCAGGGCCTCGTGAAACGAGCCGGTGGAAGTCGCGCCGTCGCCGATGCAGGCCGCGCCGACCGTTCCGGGAATCTTCTTCAATCTTCGCGCGAACAATACCCCGTTCACGACGGAAATCATAGCGCCGAGGTGGCTGACCATCGGCAAGTAACCCTCCTGCGGCCTGCCGCGATGAACATTGCCGTCGCGACCGCGCATCGGGCCGAGCGCGGAGCCGAAATACGTGCGCACGGCGTCAATGACCGGTTCGCCGAACGCGAGCCGGCCGGCGGCGTCACGGATGAGCGGCGCAAAGACGTCGCTTTTCTTCAGTGAAAAACCGACGGCGGCGCTCAAGGCTTCCTGGCCGCGGCCGAGAAAAACCCCGCCATGGATTTTTCCCGCGCGATAAAGCGCGGCGAACTTGTCGTCCAGCACACGCGCCAGCAGCATGAAGCGGAAGGCGGCGAGGCAGGTCTCGCGGGACGTTGCCGGCGGCTTCGTCACGCGGGGCTCATGCACCGTTTGCAGCATGAAAGAATTTTACCGGCGAAATCGCGCGCCAGCAATGTTTCTTTCCGTGCGGGATTTTCTTTTTGCAAAATGGCATTGGCGGATTGAGTAGAAACGTGTTTAATGTCCCGACTTGGGCAGGAGCCAAAAAATGAAACGGAGTTGTTCGCCATGAGCCAGTCGGCATCATACATTTTGCTGGTTGGCAACGATTCACAATGGGCAGGGAAGCTGTCGTCCATTTTGGCGGCGGACGACGTCGCGCTCGCGTCGGCACGCAACGCCGGGGAGGCGCTGCAATCGCTTCACCGGCATCCCATTGACCTGGTGCTGGTGGATTGGGAATCGCCGGAAGGCCCGGAGTTGTTGCGCCGGCTCAAAGAGCATCCTCCGGCGGCCGTCACGCTGCTCATCGCGCTCGCCGACGCTGACGACACGGCGGCCAAGTTGCGCGCATTTGAACTCGGCGCGCTGGACTGCATCAACAAGCAGACGGAATCCACGCTCCTGCGCGCGCGTCTGCTGGCCGCGCTGAAAATGAAGCGGTTGCAGGATGAATTGATCCGGAACAACCAGGAATTGATCGAGGCGCGCCGCATTGCCGAGACCAGCGTGCGCGCCAAGTCGGATTTTCTCGCCGCCATGAGCCACGAAATCCGCACGCCGATGAACGGTGTCATCGCCATGGTCGGACTGCTCATGGAAACGCCGCTGACGCCCGACCAGCGTGGTTATCTGGAAACCATCCAGACCAGCGGCGAATCATTGCTGACCATCATCAACGACATCCTCGACTTTTCCAAAATCGAGGCGGGCAAGATGGAACTGGACTCGCGGCCGTTTGATTTGCGGGTGCGTATCGAGGAAACGCTCGACATGTTATCCGCGAGGGCCGCGGAAAAAAATCTCGACCTGGTCTATCAAGTGGACGACGGCATTCCGGCGACCCTCGAGGGCGATTCGCTCCGGCTGCGGCAGGTGCTGGTGAACCTTTTGAGCAATGCCATCAAGTTCACCGAAAAGGGCGAGGTTTTTGTCCAGGCCGAATTGCTTTCAACGCAGGCGGTTGGCGCGACGAATCGTTCGGTGCTGCATCTGCATTTTTCCGTGCGCGACACCGGCATCGGCATCACGCCCGAAAAACTGTCGCGGCTGTTCAAGCCTTTCATGCAGGCCGAGAAGTCCACCGCGCGGCATTACGGCGGCACGGGGCTGGGGCTGGCCATCAGCAAGCGGCTCGTCGAATTGATGGGCGGCAAAATGTGGGCCGAGAGCGCGTCGGGTGAAGGCTCGACGTTTCATTTCACGGCAAACTTTCAGGTGGAAACCCGGGACAAAGGCGCCGGGGCGCCCGTGCTGGCGGGACGCCAGCCCAAGCTGGCCGATTTGCGGATTTTAATCGTGGACGACAACGCGACCGTTCGCCGCGTGCTGGCCGAGCAGGCGATGCAATGGGGAATGAACCCGCGCGTCGCCGAAAGCGCCGCGCAGGCGTTTGATTGGCTGCGCACCGGCGGACAATTTGATCTGGCGGTTGTGGATTCGCAAATGCCCGGCATGGACGGCCTCGATCTGGCCATGGAAATCCGCAAGCTGCCCGGAGCGGCGATGATGCCCTTGATTTTTCTCACGCAGTTGGGCACACGCGCCGGCACGACGCCCGATTCGTGCGTCACCTTCGCGCACAGCCTCACCAAGCCCGTCAAGCCCGCGCAATTTTACGCCGCGATTGAACGCGCGCTGTTCAGCCAGAAAAAAACCGCCGCGCCAACGCCGCCAAAGGCCGACCGGTCGCTCGCCGAGCGTTTCCCGTTGCGCATTCTTTTGTGTGAGGACAATGTCATCAACCAAAAAGTCGCCGCCCGCATCTTGCAACAGATCGGTTATCAGTGCGATCTCGCCGCCAACGGGGCCGAGGGCCTTGAAGCGCTTGACCGCCGGCATTATGATTTGGTGTTCATGGACATGATGATGCCGGAGATGGATGGTTTGACGGCCACGCGCGCCATCCGCGAACGACAGAAAGACGGCGCGGCGCATCCGAATTACAATTCGCGCATCCTCATCATTGCCATGACCGCGCACGCGCAGCTATCGGACCGCGAAAGCTGCCTCGCCGCCGGCATGGACGATTATTTGGCCAAGCCCATCCGCACGGCGGACGTGCGTGGCGCCATCGAACGCTGGGCTCCGCAAATCCATCCGACCACCGCCGCCCAGCCTGCGGCCGCGCTGGACGCCGCCACCGCCGCTGCGGTTGTCCAGGCGGCTCCCGCTCCGACCGGGGAACCGCCGGTGGAAATGACCCGGTTGGCGGATTTGACCGAAGGCAACCCGGAAAGCATGCGTGAATTGATTGATATGTTTTACAAGCAGACAGCGCAGCAGTTGAACCAAATCGAGGACGCCGTACGCGCGAACAAGTCCGCCGACGTCGGGCACATTGCGCACAGTTGCAAGGGCGCGAGCGCCACGCTCGGCATGACGCGGCTGGCGGCGGTGCTGCTCAAACTGGAAAAGCTGGGCAAGTCGGGAGCATTGAACGGGGCCGATGAGTTCTGCGCCGAGGCCCGGCGCGAATTCAAGGACATACAGACTTTTCTCGCGGGGCATCCCGCCCTCGCCATGACGGCGCCGGCGGCGTGAATTTTCATGAAGAAAATCCTCATCATCGAAGACAACCAGATCGTCGCGAACGTCTACCGCAACAAATTCGCGCTGGAGGACTATCAGACGGAAGTCGCCCTCGACGGCGAGACCGGTTTGAAAATGATGCGGACATTTCAGCCCGACATCATGATCCTCGACCTCATGCTGCCCAAAATGTCGGGTGTGGATGTCATCAAGCAAGTCCGNNGGAAGGCCGGCGCGAACAAATGCCTCTCCAAGGCCAGTTGTTCGCCGCAGGAGGTTTTGGATCTTGTGCGCGTCACCATTGGCGACAGCGGCACAATGCCGCAGGGCCACGCGGCGGAAGGCGCGCCCGCGAAAACTCCCAGGCCCGACAGCCTTACCCGGACCGGCGTGCAGGATTCCGCCTTTCAAGCCGACCTGCGCAAATCGTTCGTCGGGAGCCTGCCCGCCACGCTGGCCACGTTGCGCGCCGGCCTGCAAAGCCTCGTCAAGGCCGACAACGAAATGGCGCAGCTCAAGCAGATTTATGACCTTCACCGCCGCCTCCACGCGCTCACCGGCAACGCCGGCATCGCCGGTTTGATCCAAATCTCCAAGATGTCCGACGCGGTCGAAGCGTTGCTCAAGGAGCTTTACGAAAAACCGAAGAACATTAATTCCTCCACGCTCCGCTCTGTTGCCGCCAGCGTGGATTTTCTCGGCTTTCTTTTTGACCGCGGCATCGCGCCCGAAAAACAGGAAATCCCCTCCGGCGACATCCTGGTCGTGGACGACGAGCCCATTTCCCGCCGCGCCATCACCTACGCCCTCGAGAAGGCCCACCTCCAATCCATCAGCATCGAAGACCCGAACGCCGCCCTCAAGCTGCTCGAGGAGAAAAAATTCGACCTCGTGTTCCTCGACATAGACATGCCCGGCATGACCGGCTACGAACTCTGCGCCAAACTGCGCACCCTGCCGCAGCACAAAAAGACCCCCGTCGTTTTTGTCACCGCGTTGAGCGACTTCGACAGCCGCACCAATTCTTTAATGGCCGGCGGCAACGACTTCATCGCCAAGCCTTTTCTCTTCATCGAACTCACCGTCA
>PLZL01000354.1:3800-10591 GCA_003152145.1 Limisphaerales bacterium | reverse complement strand
GCGCCCTTCGAAAAACAAAAACTTGTCCCGGGCTTTAAGGCAAATTATCATTCTCAATGAAGAGTGCCAGATGCGGGGTATCATTAAATTCCTGTTTTGTCCGGTGTGCCAAGGCGGACGGTTGCCGGCGACACTGATGGTTGTTGCTTTTCTGTTCCATGTCGGCGCGGCCCATGGCGACACGTTCTTCACGGTGACCAACAAGGCTGACAGCGGTGCGGGTTCGCTGCGCCAGGCCATTCTGGATGCCAACGCCAATCCCGGCCCGGACACCATCAATTTTCAAATCAGCGGCACCGCGCCTTTCACCATCAACCTGTTGAGCGCGCTGCCGGCCGTGACCGATCCGGTGACGATTGACGCCACCACGCAGACCAATTATTCCGGAACGCCCGTGGTGGAATTGAACGGGAGATCCGCCGGGTCGAGCAGCGTGGGCCTGCAGTTGAACTCCGCGTCCAACCGCGTGGTGGGACTGGCCATCAACCGCTTTGCCGAGGAGGGCATCGTCTTGAGCGGCGTGGCGAACGTCATTCAAGGCAACTTTATCGGCACGGATACGACCGGCACTATCGCACGGGGCAACGGCAGCTTCGGCATCTACCCCGGCATCTTGGTGGAAAGTTCGGGAAACCAGATTGGCGGCAGCAAGATCATCAACGGCAATGTGATTTCCGGCAACAATGACAACGGCATTTACATTTACAACACGAGCAGCAATGTGGTGCAAGGCAATTACATCGGCATCAGCGCAACCGGCGCCAACGCGCTGGGCAATCAAAACAGGGGAGTCATGATTGACGGGGGCAGCGGAAACCTGATTGGCAGGCCAGGCGGCGCCCGCAATTTCATCTCCGGCAACGGTGATAGCGGTGTCTACCTGCATGGCGCGGGTGCCGGACAGAATGTCATTCAAAACAATTTCATCGGCACCGACAATTCCGGCGAGCTCGTCGTCGGCAACGCGAACGACGGAATCACCGTGGATGGCGCGCCCTCGAATGCCATCATCGGCAATGTCATTTCAGGCAACGGAACCAACGGCGTTTTCGTGAACGGCGGCGGAGCCAGTGGCTGCATTGTCGGGGGAAACTTTATTGGCACGGATGCCACGGGGGAACTGGCCTTGGGCAATCACTTTTACGGTGTGATCATTTCCGGCGGCGGCGGCAATCAAATTGGCGGCACGAATGCAGGCACAAGCAACGTGATTTCCGGTAACTTTCAGAATGGAATTGCTCTGACCGGCGGCGCGGCGGGAACCCTGATTCAGGGCAATCTCGTCGGCCTGTCGGTTGCCGGCACCAATGCATTGCCCAACGGTTTTGACGGAATCATCATCACTGGTTCTTCCTCGAATACCATTGGCGGCACTGTGGCGGCCGCGCGCAACCTGATTTCCGGCAACGCCAAAAACGGCATCGGGATTTATATGGTCACGGATGTCCTGAACACGGTTGTTGGAAATTATATCGGCACAGATGTGACCGGGACAAAGGCCGTCCCCAACACCCTGGCCGGCGTCCGCGTCCAGGCCTGTTCCAATTTGATTGGCGGCGTGATGGCGGGAAGCGGCAACGTGATTTCCGGGAATAGGCAGGAGGGAATCTGGCTGGTGGGAACCAATGGGAATGTGATTGGCAACGTTGTCCAAGGCAATCTCATCGGACTGGATGCCACCGGCGCGGGCGGTCTGGGCAACGTTAATGCCGGCATCGGCGTTTCCGGCGCGGCCAAAAATCAAATCGGCGGGACGAACGCCGCCGCGCGCAATGTGATTTCGGCGAACGGCAATTCGTCCTCCGGCCTGGGCGGCGTCTTTTTCGTCGGCGCGGGCACGACGGGCAATCAGTTGCTGGGAAATTACATCGGCGCCGATTCGTCCGGCACCATGGCTTTGGGCAACGTGAACGACGGGATTTATCTGCAGCAGGTGGCCACGAATTTCATCGGCGGCAGCGCGGCGGGCGCGGGGAACCTGATTTCGGCCAACGGCGTGGACGGCATCTACCTGACCNNCCGCTCCGCGCCGGCGTCCGGGTGCGCGATGGCAGCCTGAATAATTTGATCAGCGGCAATTCCATTTTCAGCAACGCAGCTTTGGGAATTGACCTCGGCAACAACGGTGTGAACGGCGTTATTCATTGCGAGAGCGGAGTCGCGGCCAATGCGGCGAACAAGAGCCAGAATTATCCGGTCTTGACGAATATCTCCAGCGGCACCGCGACGCGAATCCGCGGCACATTCGACAGCGCCACGGGCAAGACCTATCTGCTCCAGTTTTTTTCGAGTCCGGCGGGCGACGCCTCCGGCTACGGCGAGGGACAGGTTTTTCTGGGACAGACGAACCTGACCCTGGGCGCAACGTGCTCGTCGAACTTCACGGTGTCGCTGCCGGTCTTCGTTCCGGCGGGCTGGGTGGTCACCGCGACCGCGACCGACCCGGCCAACAACACATCGGAATTTTCGGCGTGGACGAACGTGGTGATTGTCCCCCAAGTGCAATCGAGCGCGGTCAACCCGGCCAGCCGGCAGTTCTCCCTGTCCTGGACCAACAACGGCGGGAGTTATGTTTTGCAGCAAACATTCAGCCTTACCCCGCCACAGCAGTGGATCACCGTCACCAATGCGCCGCTGCTCATCAACGGGTTCTTTGTGTTGACCTTGACCGCCACCAACGGAGACGCCTTTTACCGGCTGCTGGCACAGTGAAAAATTCCGGCGGGCTGCAAAGTTGAATCTGTCTCAATCTCTCAAATATTGCAGCCGTCCCGTGTTGTTGGAACAGTCTGCTCCATTCCAAAAAAAAGAGCCGGCTTGCGCCGGCTCCTGTCGTAGATTTTTGGAGGCTGAATTTACCCGCGCCGCTGCCGCCGCCGGCCCATGGCCGTCAAAGCCACCACCCCCAGCGCGCCCAGACAAATAACGGATGGTTCCGGTATGGGTGTGCCTAAAAACTCCGCGCCAAAGGCAATCGGTCCGATACTGTTCGTCAGCAACTCCCAGTTGCCGGAAACATCATACCAGTAATCCCCGGCGTTAAATCCGACGGACGGCGGGTTGAAAATGGGCAAGCCCACCGAGTCTGCGCCTTGCAGGCCTCTAAACGACACGCTGAATGTGAAATTTGAGGGTAGAATGAAATTCGGAGCCAGAGGAAACGCACCTGCTTGCAAATCCGACAATTGAAAAATCACTGTCGCCGAGTTCGTCCCACTTACCGACCACGGGCTCGGGAGATTGAACCACCCGCTGACGAAAAAAGTCGAGAACGGCGTGCTGTATCCGTTGAACGGCGCGCCGTTGTTCTGATAAAGGATGACATCGGCTTGGACTGGTCCAGCATTGGTGACCGGGCTGTAGTATTGGAACGAAAAATTGGTCAGATACATGGGAGTCGTGCCAGTCCCCAGCCAGATTTGTTCCCCAATTTGGTCGCCATTGGGGAAGTTCATGACTTGACCCGTGTTGTGGGTGGTGTCCTGGTAAAGTATGGCGCCACGAACTCCAGCACTGCTCGCCACGATGATTCCCGCACCCGCGGCCATTGCCTTCAAAAATAATCTTTTCATATTCGATGTTCCATTCGATGCCTGAACTGATTTAGTTATTACAGGCCACCAGACAAAACAGTCTGATGCCTCAACACCAAAGATTCTACTGAAAGTCCCCCTCATGTCAACATTTTTTTGCAGAAAAATTTGATTGCTTCTGCGGGGTGTTGTCGCTAACATGAAAACCCTTGGCAGGAAGGGCAAATCGTGTTGGATTATCAGCCGCTCATATTGAGTTGTTTGACGGGGGCCGGGGTCGGCGTGGCCGTGATTGCGCTGATTCTGCGGATGGGGAGGCGCATGGATTTGCCACGCCGGGACGGGGAACTGCATCACACCAGCGGGGTTCAAAAATCACGTCTGGGCGGCGTGGCGCTGGCCGCTGCCTTCGTGTCGGTCGTTTTGCTTTTCACTGTGTTGCACGGCGGACATCTCCAGGCAGCCTGGCAACAATGGGCCATCGTTGCCGCTTCACTGGCCATGTTCGGACTGGGATTGTGGGACGACCTTTTCACGCTGGGGGCCAGGCGCAAATTCATCGGCCAGTTGGCCATCGCCAGCGCCGCATATTTTCTGGGAATCGAAATTAATACATTTCAAATTCCTTTCACCAGCCACAATGTTGACCTGGGGCACATCATTGATCTGGGGTTTTGGTCCTGGCCGGTCACGGTGTTCTGGCTCGTGGCGCTGACCAATCTCATCAACTTGATTGACGGTGTGGATGGCCTGGCGGGCGGCATCTGTCTGATGTTGATGATCCTGCTGACTTATGTGGGCAGCGGGACCGGTTCCATATCCTTGATCGCCGCGGGAATGGCGGGCGCGCTGCTGGGCTTTTTGTGGTTCAATTTCCCCCCCGCGCGCATTTACATGGGCGACGGCGGCGCGTATTTCCTCGGTTTCCTCGTCGGCTGTCTGACGATTTCCAGCTCGCAAAAAGGCACGATCTTGGCTGCGCTCACCGCTCCGCTGTTTGTCCTGGCCCTGCCGATTCTGGACACCGCACTGGCCATTTTGCGGCGGGGGGCGCGCGGGCTGCCGCTGTTTCGCGCCGACCGCAACCACATTCATCACCATCTGTTGGATTCCGGTTTGTCCCGACGACGGGTGGTGCTGGTGACTTATGCCTTCACCGCGATTTTTCTCGCGTTGGGTTTTGTCGCCTTTTGGTGGCATGGAGAGCATCTGGCCATCCTGCTAGGGCTGGGCCTCCTGGTCACGCTGCTGGCAGCGGGCCAGATGAATTTCAGCCGCGAATGGTTTGCCGTCGGGCGCGTGCTCGGCAATTCACTGAATATGCGCTCCGAAATCCAGTATGCCATCGCCCAGACCCGCTGGCTCGTCATGGAAGGCACCCGATGCCAAAGCATCGCTGCCCTTTGCGAGGACACGGTGTTCATCGCCCGCAAGCTCGGTTTTGACACCGTGCGCATCCGGCTCGAAGACGATGAGCGGACGTGGCAGATAACCCCTGCCAACGGAGACAATTGCCGCCTCTTCGCGCACCAGTTGCCCGGCCATCGTTATTATTTCATCGAACTGGGCGTGGTCCGCCCGGAGACCGGCGGGGACGCAAAGAGCGGAGACACGGCAAAAATCAGGCGGGCAAAAGCCCGGACAAAATCCTGCGCATCCAGCCAGACGAACGGCAACGGAACCCCGTCCGCCGACGGCGCATACGTCGAAGAATTCAGCATCCTGAGCGAACTTCTGGCCGAGGCTTGGGCCAGGGCGATTGCGGCTTGGGAGAAGCGAAATCAATTGCCGGCGCGTTTTGACGGGTTGGAGATTCCGGCTCCCGAAAACCGGCCCAAGGAGATTTCCGGGGCGCAACCTGAAACGATTTGATTCCTCTGAAATGCGCTGTTTCGCGCCCGTGGACCGGGCGTATTTCGCTGGTTCCCGGCCTGCTTCACTGGGTGTTCGAAATGGCTAAAAATTCAGCATTTTCCCTTGACTCGGAAACCCGGTTTCAATATTTTTCTTGGTTAAATTTAGAAAATTTAAGAAAACAGGAACTTATGAGAAAAGATTTGGGGATGTTTTTTTGGCTTCCGCGCTTGGGCGTGGGAGCGGCTTTGCTGGCTCTTTTAGCCTTCACTTCGGTTTCGCGCGCCGCTCTTTATGAAATAACCTTCAATGATAGAAACATTAACGTTGGCTCCGGGCAAATTGATGTCGAATCCGCCAGTGGCAATTCCTATGCCGTCAGCGGCTCCCTCACCGTGACTGCCGGGCAGGCGCTCGGCGACTGGACCTTGTATGTTGCTGGCGGAACCGCATCGTATCCAAGCTACTTAACATCACCGGCCGGGGCGTTCTTGTATAACAACGCGGTGTATCCCACTGGTCAAAATCCCCAGTATGGCGATGGTGGTCCTCTCTTGGACCTGTATGGTTTATTGTTCACAGATAGCAATCAAGATGAGCTCAATCTTTGGGGCAACGCCGATGGCACTTACAACTTGGGTGGCTATGTTGGCGGGGTGCTAAATTTCAATGTAAATATAAGCCTTGGAGGGACAACCATCGACCCTATTCCTGAACCGATCAACAATGCCTTGATTGTATTCGGTCTGGTGTTTGTTGGCGGCGCCTGCGGCCGTTTCATTCTCGATCGCCGCCGTTCCGCCATGAAAAATTAGGGCGTCATCTCAACCTGCTCGCCTTGTCCGTTTCCGCAAGCAACTGCTTTTCTTCCGGCAGCAATTGGCCTTTGGTCCGGGCGATCTGGAGATAAGGAGCGGCTTCGCCGGCTTTTCCCGTGGCGGAGAGCAGGACGCCGTAATAAAGCGCCACGGACCGTTGTTCGAGTTGCGATGGATTCAGCTTTTGCAGCGCGGCGAGCCCCTCCTGGTTCCGGCCCTGCAAATGGAGCGCGTAGGCGTAAGTGGAAACCACATGGGAATTGGTGGGGGCTTGGGCATAGACTTCCGCCGCCCACTGGCAGGCCTGGGTGAAATTGGTTTTCAACAACAGCGCCGTGGCCGCCAGATTACTTTTCAGCGCCACGTCTTGTGGTGAACGGGAAAGCTGTTTCAAGGAGAGTTGATACAGGCCGGCCGTGTTGCCGGCGTCAAAATATAATTGTTCCAAGCTGCCCAGCGCCCAGCGCGCGTCGGGAAACCGCTGGAGGATGCGCCAGAGCAAATCCTCGCGCGTGCGCGGCAACTGCCAGCGGTTCGCCAGTTCCAGCAGCGCCGTCAACGCCCCCAGCCGTTCGCCCGCCTCGCT
>PLZL01000354.1:0-3789 GCA_003152145.1 Limisphaerales bacterium | reverse complement strand
GGCAGGGTTTTCAACCAACTGATGGTCTCGGACAAGAAACCGTTGGACTCCATCCACGAGGCGGTTTGGGCCGCCATCGCCGCGTTGGTCGCTGCGTCCCTTTGCAGGGCATTCAGTTGGACAGTCAGCGCGGGACTTTGCAGGCGCTTCAGAATGCCGAGGTTTTGCATCCGGTCGTTCAAGGTCGCCTGCGCGTTGGCCAGCAATTGTGTCGAATAATTCAGCGCCCCGGACGCGTCGTCGTGCAGCAAACGGTCCGCTATCAACGAGCGCAGCGCCGGTGGACCAAGATTCGCGTCGCTGGAAAATGCTTTCAATTTGGCGCGGGCGCCATCGGCGGCTGTGCTGTTGGTCGAGCCAAGGCGGATGACGGCGAGATTGAGTTGGAACAGCCGGTTGGTCGGCTCCAACTGGCACGCCGCCTCAAACTGGGTTTCCGCCTCCGCCATGCGATGCAGGCTCAAATCAAGTTCCGCGGAAACGATGTGAAAGTCCGGCACGCCGGCGGCGGACGCGGACAAATCGTCGAGCACCTGGCTCGTGAGCGGGTAGGGCGGGCCTTGATAGCGCAATCCCGCGGAGGCCAGCAGGAGTTTGTTGGTAATGGCGGGGGATAATTTCACCACCCGCTGGCACCAGTCCAGCGTGGCGGGGGAATGCGCCGCATCCGCCAGTTCGGCCATGATGCGGCAGGCTTGGACATTGTTGGAATTGACCAACAGCGCCTGCCGCACGCTCAACCACGCGTTGCGATAATCACCTTTTGAAAAAAAGACCTGCGCCTCGGCCACGTTGTGTTTTTCCTTGAAATGCCGATAGACGGAACGTCCTGGAAAAACCGCCAGCGCCAGAACCATGGCGATGCCGGCAATGATCCAAAATTTCAAAAATCTGTTTTCTTCATCCATGCCACATGATGGCAAATGACGGGGACGTTTTGAAAGCCAAAAGACACACTGGCTGCGCGGTCGCAAGCTGGTCGACGGGCCTTTGCGCGCAAAAAAACTTTTGGCTGGGCAGGGCGTCTGCAGTAGCCTAGCGGCATGATTCGATTTGCGTATTATGCAATTGCTGTTTTCCTCGTTTGCCTTTCCATCCCCGTTGCGCGCGGCGACGAGGAAATCTGCGTCGCCTGCGACAAAAAAGTTCTCATCAACGGTGATCTCAACCATCGGCGGGCCTGGGGCGTGACGACGATTGAAGGCGCGGGCTGGCGCGGCGAAGAAGCGTTTCGCGAAGAAATCTACGGAACGAATTTCACGTTGTCCATTTCCGGTCTTCCGGCGGGAAAGTATGAGACGGTCATCGGCTTCGTGGAAGTGGATTTCACCAATGCCGGCCAGCGGGTGTTCGACATCACCTGCGGCGACCAGGTTCTGGCGAGCAACCTTGACATTTTTGCCGCCGCCAGCGGCGCGGGCATCGTTTATTCCATCAGCAATATTGTTGAGCACGCGGAAGATTCCGTCGGTGGGCCGTTGTCGTTTTCGTTTGTCGGCAAAACCGATGCCGCCAAATTCAATTCGTTTGAACTCAAAGACGATTCCGGCCAGTCCCTCATTTTTATTCGCGCGGCGGACATGATTAGCGTCGAGGACACCGCCGCGTTGAAACAGCCGGTCGTGCCGGGCCCGGTGGTTTGGAAGGATGCGTCGCAGCCGCTGGACACGCGCGTCAAAGATTTAATCAGCCGTATGTCACTGGCGGAAAAAGTCCAGCAAATGCGCAACGCCGCTCCGGCCATTCCGCGGCTCGGCGTGCCGTCTTACAATTATTGGAACGAATGTCTGCATGGCGTCGCCCGCGCCAATTTCGCGACCGTTTTTCCCCAGGCCATTGGCATGGCGGCAACGTGGGACGTGCCGCTCATCCACGACGAAGCCGATGCCATTGCCACTGAAGCGCGCGCCAAGAACAATCGTTACCGGGCCGAACATAACGGCAACAGCGCCCAATATCGCGGGCTCACTTTTTGGACGCCGAACATCAATATTTTCCGCGACCCGCGCTGGGGACGGGGACAGGAAACGTATGGCGAAGACACCTTTCTCACCGCGCGCCTCGGCGTCGCGTTCATCCAAGGTTTGCAGGGCGACGATACGAATTACATCAAGGCGATGGCCTGCGCGAAACATTTTGCCGTCCACAGCGGGCCGGAACCGGAACGCCACCGTTTCGACGCCGACCCGCCGGAGCGCGATTTTTACGAAACGTATCTGCCGCATTTCGAGGCCGCCGTGCGCGAAGGCCACGTCGGCGCCGTCATGGGCGCCTACAATTCCGTTTATGGTGAGCCGGCCTGTGCGAACACGCTGTTGCTCGACGACCTGCTCCGCAACAAATGGGGTTTCGACGGCCACGTCGTCTCCGATTGCGGCGCGATTTATGACATTTTTGGAAATCACAGATTTGCGCCCACGCCCGAAGAAGCGTCCGCCGCCGCGGTCAAGGCCGGCGACGATTTATGCTGCGGCACGGATTACAATTCCCTGACGCGCGCGGTCAAACGCGGATTGATCTCGGAAAAGGAAATTGACACGGCGTTGAGCCGCGTGCTGATGGCGCGATTCCGGCTCGGACTTTTTGATCCGGCTGAAAAAGTTCCCTACGCGCAGATTCCATTNNGAATCCATGGTGCTTTTGAAAAACGACGGGCTGCTGCCGCTTAACCGCGCGAAAATCAAGCGCATCGCCGTCATCGGCACGAACGCGACTTCCGTCCCGATGCTGCTCGGCAATTACAACGGCAATCCGTCCAGTCCGGTCACGATTCTTGACGGAATCAAAAGTGTTGCGGGCACGAACGTCGAAGTTATTTGCGCGCCGGGCTGTCCGCTCGCGCTGGCCAAAAACGACTCAAATAAACCGGACGCTCAAATGCTCGCCGATGCCGTTGCCGCCGCCCAATCGGCGGATGTCGTCATTTATGTGGGCGGAATCAACGCGCGGCTCGAAGGCGAGGAAAACGCGCGCGCAAACGGTTTCGACGGATTCCTCGGCGGCGACCGGACGAAAATCGAATTGCCGTCCGTGCAGGAAGATTTGCTCAAAGCCCTGCACGAAACCGGCAAGCCGGTTGTGTTCGTGAATTGCAGCGGCAGCGCGATGGCCGTGCCGTGGGAAACGAAAAATCTGCCCGCGATTTTGCAGGCATGGTATCCCGGCGAACAAGGCGGGCGGGCCGTGGCCGAGGTTTTGTTCGGCGACGCGAATCCCGCCGGACGGTTGCCGATCACTTTTTATCGTTCCACCGATGATTTGCCCCCGTTTGAAGATTACGCGATGAGCAACCGCACTTACCGTTACTTCGGGGGCCAGCCGCTGTTCGCCTTCGGCCACGGTTTGAGCTACACGAAATTCGTTTACACCGCCGCCAAGCTCGACAAATCCAAATTCACAGCCGGCGACACCGCGAAGATTTCCTTCACGCTGAAAAATTCCGGCGCGCGCGACGGCGACGAGGTGGCGCAGGTTTATTTCCGGCACGTGAATTCAGCGCTCCCGCAGCCGAGGCTGGCTCTGTGCGGTTTTGCGCGGATTCACCTGGCGCGAGGGCAGAGCGCGCGCGTCACCATGGACATCCCGATGGAAAGGTTTCGGTATTGGGACACGGACAAAAAACAATATGCCGTCGAGCCGGGCAAATATGAACTGCTCGTGGGCGCGGCTTCCGACGACATCCGTTTGCGCGTGCCGCTGAAAGCCGGCGCCGCGCAATAATGGGGTGGCTGGTTTTTGGCTGTGTCCGAATTTCCCTTTGGAGCGGTTTCTTCATGCGTCATAGTGGGT
>PLZL01000002.1:7888-9987 GCA_003152145.1 Limisphaerales bacterium | reverse complement strand
GTGCGAGCGTAATCTTCACAGGCTTCACGAACGCGTTTGGGCGAAGCTGATGATTCAAGCTCGTTCCATCCCTTTTCTGTTTTGGCGATATTTCCAAGAGTTGCGAATTCACCTTTTTCTTTTATCAAAGCTTTTCGCATTTCTTGCATCACTTTGAACTCAATCGGAAGGCCGTGACAATCGNNTGCCGATGTGGACATCGCCGTTGGCGAACGGCGGTCCGTCGTGCAGGACGAATTTTTCCGCGCCCGCGCGCGAAGCCTGAATTTTTTTGTAAAGCTTCGCGGCTTCCCATTTTTTCAAACGCTCCGGTTCGCGCGCCACCAAATCGGCTTTCATGGGAAAGTCGGTGCGCGGCAGATTAAGCGTGTTTTTGTAGTCAGTCGCCATTTTCAGGAGCGCGAACGGTATCAGCCGGAAAATGCACTGTCAACGAACACGCGGGGCTGGATGGGCAAAAGGGGGCGAAATGAAAGAAAAACCGGGTCAGTCAGTCAGAAGATGACCGAAAGACCCGGGGAATTCAGAATGAGTTCAACGTAGGATTACGGAGGACTCCAATCCAGGCCTGAACCAAAACCCGGATCGAAAACTGTTTCAAAAAATCAAAGATCGTCGTGCAACCCCCTCAAACATCGTTGCTACCACCCCAATAAATCATAGTCGCTTATTTTTGTCAACAACGATTGAAAAGTATAATTAAAACTGCTTTATAGCCGACTCCTTATTAAAGGCCGGTCGCAAATGATGCCCGGCGGCTTTATTGGCGGGGGCGAGTTGGGCGAGTTGCCGGGCAGCAAAAATTCCTGTTTACAGAACCGGCCCGGTTGCTAATATCCGAACATCCAGACGAACAAGTGCAAGCGCTATGAAAAAAATTGAGGCGATCATCAAACCTTTCAAATTGGANNCACACGGAAATTTATCGTGGCAGCGAATATACCGTGGATTTTTTGCCCAAGGTCAAAATCGAAATCGTGGTGACCGACGCACAAGCCAACCCGGCGGTGGATGCGATTGCCAAGGCGGCCAAGACCGGCAAGATTGGCGACGGGAAAATTTTTGTTTATGCGGTGGAAAGCGCCTTGCGCATTCGCACGGGTGAAACCGGCGAGCAGGCGGTTTGAACAAAGACGGCGAAGGCGAAAGAAAGCTTGATTTTATTGGCCGGACGGCCCATGTGAATAACTCGTGAACAAGAGTTAATATGTTGTCCTAGAAACTTTGCGTCCGTTTGCATAAAAATGTTCGCGTCAACAAAAATTGTTTCGAGCATTTCAGTGTTGAAAGTGGACGGGAAACAGTCAAAGATATTTTGTTGATGTAACATATTGGAAATCAGGTGGTTATTTTGAAAATTAAAAGAAGCCTTTGGCGAGCAGAGCGGGATTGATGGCGGAGTAGTTTTAGCTGTTGCTCTTTGCCAAGGCTAGCGTGCGGGGAAATTGGCGTTGGTCCCCGATTTTGGGGCTAGGTGAATAAAATGCTTGAAAAACAGGCTTTTTGACGGAAAAACAAATGCAGCTTTCGGCAGAAAAAATTTGGAATTTGGCGCAGGAGCAGCTCCGCTCCAAGTTGAGCAAAGACACCTTCAGCATGTGGTTTGCCCCCTTGCGTGCGTGCGCGGTGGATGGCAATCATGTCACGCTGGAGGCGCCGAATGAATTCAGCGAAGTCTGGCTTAAGGACAACTACACCAGCCTCTTGCAAGACGCCTTTGCCATCGCCGCCGGCCGTCAATTGCAGGTCAAATTCAAAATTGCGCCCGGTGGCGCCCCGGTCGCCTTGGCACCGGCGCCCATGCCTGTCAAAATGAAATCCGCCGAACCCGGGCACGAACGCGCGTCCAGCAGCGGCGAAATCCATTTCAACCCCAAAAATACTTTTGAAACTTTTGTCGTCGGCAACAACAACAACTTCTCCTACGCCGCCGCGCTGGCCGTTGCCCAGGCACCCGGCAAATCCTACAATCCGCTCTTCCTTTACGGCGGCGTCGGCTTGGGCAAGACGCATTTGCTTCATGCCATCGGCCAGCATGTGGCGAGCAACAAGAAAAGCGCGCGCGTCGCTTATCTCTCGTCCGAAAAGTTCACCAACGA
>PLZL01000002.1:0-7883 GCA_003152145.1 Limisphaerales bacterium | reverse complement strand
GGACACAAACAAATCGTGCTCACCTGCGACCGCCCCGCCAGCGAAATTCAGGGGCTGGAACATCGCCTCGTCTCGCGGTTCGAATGGGGCCTGGTCACCGACCTTCAACCGCCGGATGTCGAAATGCGCCTGGCCATCCTCCAAAAGAAGGCACAACTCATGAACGTGACGCTGCCGGAAGACATTCTGAATTTTCTGGCCAACCGCATCCGCACCAACGTCCGCCGGCTCGAAGGCGCGCTCATTCGCGTCGCGTCCTACGCCTCGCTCACCGGCAGGAAATTGAACCTCGAGGTCGTCGAAGGCTTGTTGCGCGAAATCCTGCACGAAGAAGGCCGTTTTTCCATCAGCATCGAAGTCATTCAAAAGAAAGTCGCGGAACATTTTGATATCCGCCTGGCCGACATGACCAGCAAACGCCGCCCGGAAAACATCGCCTTCCCGCGCCAGATCGCCATGTATCTCTCCCGCCAGATGACCGAAAGCTCGCTCAACACCATTGGCGAAGCCTATGGCGGACGTGATCACGGCACGGTGCTGCATGCCTGCCGCCTCGTCAAGGACCGCATGGAAGTGGACGCCAATGTCCGCCAGGTCGTCCATTATCTGGAAAAACAGCTCATGCGGTAATTGCCGCGAAGAAGCGCAAAAATCACAAAATAGATTTCCCCTTTTGCGCCGTTTGTGCTTCTTTGCGGCTAATTATGCCGGTCATCGAGGTCAACAATCTCACCAAAGCCTTTCGCACCTACAAAAAGCAGCCGGGCTTTGGCGGCGCGGTCAAGGGGCTTTTCCACCGGCAATACGAGCAAACGCTTGCCGTCAACGACGTCAGTTTCAAGATTGAACCCGGCGAACTTGTCGGTTTTCTCGGCCCGAACGGCGCCGGCAAGACGACGACGCTAAAGATGCTCGCCGGTCTGCTTTATCCCACAAGCGGTTCGGCAAAAGTTCTTGGCTACACGCCGTGGGAACGCGCCGACGGCTACCGCCGCCAGTTCGCGCTCGTGCTCGGCCAGAAAAACCAGCTTTGGTGGGATCTTCCCGCGCGCGAATCGCTGGAATTGAACGCGAAAATTTACGGCATCCCCGCCGACCACTTCGAGCGCACCGTCGCCGAAATGAGCGAACTGCTCAATGTCCGCGACAAACTCAACGTCAGCGTCCGCGAACTTTCCCTTGGCGAACGGATGAAGATGGAACTCATTGCGTCGCTGCTGCACCAACCCAAGGTCCTTTTCCTCGACGAACCGACCATCGGCCTCGACGTAACTTCACAGAAGACCGTTCGTGATTTTATCCGCCGCCACAATGCCGAGCAGAAGACCACGATTCTGCTCACGAGCCATTACATGGCCGACATCGAGGCGCTGTGTGAGCGGGTCATCATCATTGACCACGGAAAAATCTTCTTCGACGGCAGGCTGGGCGAAATCGTTGACCGTTTTGCCGATTTCAAAATCATCACGATTCAATGCGCCAGCACCGAGGCGCGCCCGAATGAAGACCTGTCGCGCTTTGGCGAAATCGTGGAGAAAACTCCCGGCGCCATCACGCTCAAGGTGAAGCGCGACCGCGTGATTCACGTCTGTAAATCGCTGCTGGATGAATTGCCCGTCACCGACATTGATATCCAGGAAGTGCCGATTGAGGACGTCATCCGGCAGATTTTTGCGCGGTAAGGAGCGCGGGCAGCCTGCCCGCGAGTTGATGTGTTCCCACGAAACACGCGGACGAGCCGTCCGCGCTCCGGTGGCTTGTCATCGCACGGCAGAATTGCTTCAATCCTCCCATGGATCCATTTCTCCAGGCTGCGATTGACGAAGCCAGAAAAGGTCTGGCCGAAGGCGGCATTCCCATCGGCTCGGTGCTGGTGCTGGACGGCAAAATCATCGGGCGCGGCCACAACCAGCGGGTGCAACGCGGCAGCGTGATTCATCACGCGGAAATGAACTGCCTCGAAAATGCAGGACGGCAAAAAGCATCGGTTTATTCGTGCTGCGTTTTGTATTCCACGCTCTCGCCGTGTCCGATGTGCAGCGGCGCGATTCTGCTCTACAAAATCCCGCGCGTCGTCATTGGCGAAAATAAAACTTTTCAAGGCCCGGAGGAATATGTCCGCTCGCAAGGCGTAAAAGTGGAAATCTTGAACGACCCGGCCTGCATCCAACTCATGCGCGATTTCATCAAAGCCAGGCCGGAACTTTGGAATGAAGATATTGGCGTCTGATTTGCGATTTGTGATTGACGCGCCCGCGCGAGTTTTTATTGTTACAACACCCAGGCCGAAGTGGACCGGTTTGTGGAAGTGGTGAAGGAAATCCAGAAATTTTTCGGGCAATGATTGCTGACTCCAAAACAATTGCTTGGCTCAAACATAGAGCGGGAATTGAGAAACTTGATTTCTTTCCGAATCCATGCCACGTGCGGGCGTTAGAATTAAACGCCAAAGGACGCTCATTTGTCGCTGTGTTCGGAAACAAAGAAATCGAAGGCTTTGTGGGATTCATTGACATTGTCGGTTTTTCGAAACGCACAATGGGGCGATCTCCTTCGGAAATGAGCGCATATCTCAAACCATTTCTTGAGGGAATTATCAACACAGCGATTGGTTATGGCGCGTTGGTTGATAAAACTATTGGCGACGAGATCATGTTTGTCTTTCCAGATAGAGAAGAAGACGGCGGGCGTTCGGCTTTCATAGACATACGTCCTTTTATGACGGCCGTTGTCAAATTGCAGAAGCAGCTTGGAAATGAATATCCATTTGGACTTGGATTATCGTATGGTTCATTATTTGTTGATCACATTAAAGGCACAGAATACTCCGAATGGACAATTGTTGGAGAGTCGGTCAACTTGGCAAAACGCCTTCAAAATTCCGACGGTATTAAACCAATCAACGGTTTTGTCGGAGCATTTGGTATGCTTGTCAAAGAAATCTGTGAACATAATTTTGAAGCCGCGCTCAATGCTATCACCGGCTGTGGACTTGCATTGACCTGTGAAGTCCAACCAGAAAATGCTGAACTTTTCAAAGGCGTTTCTCGAACGAAATATGCTATACTTCGCCCAATTTCATGAAAGTCACACTTCTGGCCAAGGGTGATTCGCATGAGCGAAGTTACGGCAACAACACTGCGCGATAAAACTTATTTCCGCTCACTGGGTTTTGGTCAATCCAAATATATGGACTTGAATTCAGAAGAATTGTTGCCCTTGTGCTCCATGAATTCAAATCCGGCGAGGTTTGAATCTGATATGTGCGCCCGACTGTGCCGATGATTTGCAGACCGGGATAAGTGTTCAATTGCAAGTTGGCTGCTGAAACAACTTGTGCTGTCGGGTTATTCGTGATCCTGCGGATTCGTTGGTTGTTGGAATCAGCAACAAAAATTATTCCTTGCGATATGCAGACTCCATTTGCCGGGTCGCCGTAGCTGTCATTGTTCCCTCCAAAGTTGTTAAAAAGCGCAACATTTCCTGCGCCATCCGCATAGCCAGTTTGCGTGAAACTGCCTGCCATTGTCACCACGTTAGTTGTCGGGGAAATTTTTCTGATGCATGAGTTGTCAGCCAGTATGAGATTCCCAAAACTGTCAAAACGCATAGCGGAAATGAAGCGAAACGCCGCATTTGTGCTAACGCCATCGGTCTTTGAAAAGTTTTGGTATTTGCCTGCAAAAGTTGTGACGTTCTGGTTCTGATCAATTTTCCGAATCAATCCATTACCACTGTCCCAAACATAAATGTTGTCGGCGGCATCGGCTGCTAGCGCCGTTGGATTGTAGAATGCCGTGAAAATCCCATTTCCGTCCGCGTAGCTGGGATTACCCGAACCAGCGAACACTGACAAAATGCCATTAGTGTCGTAGCGATATATTCTGTTTCCATTGGATGCGTCGCTGCTGGATTCGGAAATGTAAATGTTGCCATGAGAATCCGCGCAAATTCCATAAGGTTGAGAAAGTGTAAGATTGGTGCGTGTGATTATTGCGCTGCTTGTGATTTTGTAAAGATACGGAGTGCCAGAACCTATCATCCAAATTGTGTCATTGTGGTCAACAGCCATGCTGTTAAACAATCCACTTTGGGTAAAGTTGACATTTGTTCCGACACCAGTGACTTGATTTCCACCGCCAGCAAAAGTTGTGACGGTAGAATCCGGCGCAATTTTTCTGATTAGTCGGTTTCCTGAATCCCAAATGAAAAGATTGCTTTGCGAATCCGCGATGATTTCGCTAGGCCAAGAAAACATCGTTGATTGTCCAACACCATCCACATGACCAGAAAATCCAGAACCGGCAAATGTTTGAACGTAATCGCCATTCGTGTCGTAATTCTGTGCTTCGACTTGCCAAGCAAGCGACAACATATTTGCGGCTAAAACAATTAGAAATTTCCCTTTCATAATTTTACTTTGCGCTTGGCAAAAATGTTGTCCAGAAAAATATTCCCAGTGCTTTGTTATGATTTTATTTGCTTATCGAGTTGGCCTCAGCCACACGAAAACTCCCCAAACAACCGCCCAAATCAAAGCAATAGCTGCAAATATAACACCTAAAACCATGCACCACTTTTCAAGTGACCACGCCCTGTCTCGCCTCTCGCGTTTTTTGTCTTCTGCAATCCCTGCCCGCACCGCATTGACTCTCTCTGCGTCATCAGCGTCACAAACACATTGTTCGCGCCTGAGGTCGTTCACTGTTTTCTGTTCAGATGGTGTCAAAAGCTCAAAAGGCAAATCTAAACCAACCGAAAACACTGCACCCTTATGGACATGGTCGGGAAGAGATTGCCCTTCAATCTCAAGTCCGCAATTATTGCGAAAAGCTCGGATGGCGACAAGCTTCATGAGGTCTAACATTTCTATTTCGCTGGAGCCACAGATGGTTTTGCGCGCGGGACGGGCGTGTGTTTTTCGACGTGGCTGGCGGACGCCCATTCGGCGAGTTTGGCCGGGTCGTTTTTGTAGGTGTTGGGCACAATGGTTTTGAGGACGTGCAGGGCAATCGCGGCTTTGTTGGCCGTGTTTTCCAATCCGCCGGTGGCCCCGGCCTGCGCGCCCGTGCCCGCGCCCTTGGTCTTGATGGCGGTCTCAAAGTCGGTGATGTCCGTGCCGAGTTGCGTGATGAAGGTGGCGGGCAGGCCGAGGCTGATGAATTGCGTGGAGAACGCCGCCGCGTCGGTTTGAAAAGCGCGGGCGGTGTTGAGCAGCGCCGCGTCGCCGCCGCTGCGGGGCATGAGGAATTTTCCCTGGAGTCCCGGCGTGCCTATCAGCACGAGGGAATGCGCGGCGTCGGCAATGCCGTGCAAATCGTTGTGGAGATGAAAACGCCCGGCAACCTTGGACATGACGCCCGCGTGCGCGGATTCCGTGCCGGAAACCTGCGCGGCGCCGAGGGTAGCGGTCTGCGGCACGGCTGCGTGAATGAGGGCGAATTGCTGGCCGCCCACGCTGGTTGGCGGAAAGTCGGTGGCGTATTTGATGCCGAAGGCGTCGGTGGTTTTGAAGGCTGCGGTGAGGCTGGCGATTTTATGTTTCATAAAGAAGTGCTTTCTAATTCATTGTTTGATTTCTCTTCCTGAACGAGCGAAGGGATTGAGGAATGATTTATACGCCGGTTGCGGGCGGGCGCAATAATTATTTTGACCTCCCTCACCCAACCCTCTCCCCAAGGAGAGGGAGTCATTTTGTCCATCTGTCGGCTGGTGGATGACCCGGCCAGTTCCGGCGCTGGCAATTTCAGGAAGGCGGTCGAATGTTTCTCCCTCTCCGCTCCCTCGGAGGGAGGGGAGAGGGTCGGGGTGAGGTGAGGGCATGAGTTTAGCCGGGATGAGGGTAGTCGTAACATCGGCATTTTTGCCAAAAACCCATAAAAACGAGGGCTTTTGCCCGCACAAATCGAGAAATGGCCGCACAGATGGGAAAATCGCCGCACGGGCGGAAAGATGGCCCGCACGGAACGGGAGATTGTCCGCACAGGTCGGGAAATCGGTGCACGAAACGAAAAACGGGCGCACGGATGGGGAAATCACCGCACGGAAATGGAAGTTGTCCCGCACGGATCGGCAAATCATCCGCACCAAGCGATTTTTCTTCCCACGAATCAATTGGAGCCTCGTTACCTCGGCTGCTACGAAGAAATTAAGCGGCTTCCGCGTCCTGCTTACGCCGCACAATCGGCTTGCCTTCGCCGAGCACGACCTGCCGCGTGATTTTGACGTGGATGATGTCGCCGCCGTCCGGCGCTTCATACATCAAATCGAGCATCAGCCGTTCAATCAGGCTTCGCAGCGCGCGCGCCCCGGTGCCTTTTTTGAGCGCCTGCGCCGCCAGTTCGCGCAGTGCGTCGGGCGTGAATTCCAGTTCCACGCCTTCCATCGCCAGCAGCTTGGCGTATTGCTTCGTCAGCGCGTTCTTTGGATCGGTGAGAATTGAAACCAATTGTTCTTCGGTCAATTCCGCGAGCGTCGTCACGACGGGCAGTCGTCCGACGAATTCCGGGATGAAACCGAAGTTGAGCAAATCCTCCGGCTCGGCGTGCTGCAAAATTTCGCCGCGCGCCGTGCCCGCGGTCTTTTGCGCCTCGCCAATCGCGCCAAAGCCCATCACGTGTCGGCCCAGCCGCCGCTGGATGACGCGCTCCAAACCGACGAACGCGCCGCCGCAAATGAACAAAATGTTCGATGTGTCCACGCGGATGTATTCCTGCTGCGGATGCTTGCGGCCGCCCTGCGGCGGGACNNGCCTGCTGCACGCCCTCGCCGCTCACGTCACGCGTGATGGACGGCCCCTCGGCCTTGCGCGCAATCTTGTCAATCTCGTCAATGTAAACGATGCCGCGCTGGGCGCGTTTCACGTCGTAATCGGAATTTTGCANNGCGAGCAGCGTCTTGCCCGAACCGGTCGGGCCAATCATCAAAATGTTGCTCTTCTCGATTTCCACGTCGGCGTGTTTGGAGGCTGCGCCGTCCCCGGCGCATGATTCCTTATTTTCCGCCGCGGGTTCAGGCTGAATGCGTTTGAAGTGATTGTGAACGGCGACGGCCAGGGTTTTTTTCGCGTGCTCCTGCCCGATGCAAAAGCGGTCAAGCTGCCGTTTGATTTCCGCCGGCTTGGGCACAGCGAGTTTCGGCTGCTTTTTCTGGTTTTGCAGTTGCAGTTCGCGGTCGAGGACGTTTTTGCAAAGGATGATGCAATTGTCGCAGATATAAACGCCCGGCCCGGCGATGAGNNGCAGAAACTGCACATCGTGAGGTTGTTTGGGCGCGCCATTCGAATTTACGACTTGAGATTTCCGGTTTGCAAATAGCCGAGTGCTCGGCCTGCTTCACGCAAATGCGCGTATAGCCAAAATGAAAAACCAAACATCACGAGGGCGAGAATTCCAATTGTCAGTCCAAAATAAAAATCTGAATGACGCATTTGGCGAACGGCCGTAAGTATCCAGAGAAACATTGCAAACATGAATCCCATCGCAAATCTTTGTATGCGAAGAGCTGCTGTAGCTTCCGTTTTTGCGCGCCATGGGAAAACGTTTCGATCCCAGCGTTCAATGAATTTGTGCGCTTCGATTTTAGTCATAGAGGGTTTGGTTAATTCTAGGCAACCACCGACGTTTTTTCCACGCCCGGAATTTCCCGGCGCGATTGCACGACTTGATCCACGAGGCCNNAATTGTCGCGGTCACAATCCTTTTCAACCTGATCAATCGGTTTACCGGTATGTTTGCTGATAAGTTTGTTGAGCGTCCGTTTCTGATTAAGCATATATTTCACGCGGATTTCGACATCGCTGGCTTGGCCTTCCGCACTGCCGAGAATCTGATGGATCATGATAGTTGAGTGGGGTAGTGCATAGCGTTTCCCTTTGGTGCCAG
>PLZL01000256.1 GCA_003152145.1 Limisphaerales bacterium | reverse complement strand
GATTGGCGTGCTGGAAGATCTCCGGGACAATTGGTGAGCTCGCAGGAATTTTTGTAAGAAGGGCGACTCGGCAACGGGTCGCCTTTTCATTTGTCCAAGATGGCGGCAAACCAAAACCGAACCGCCTCGAATTGCCGCGTCAGATTGACAAATGGACTGAAGCCATCCCTTCCCAAACCAAAGTGGCAGGCGTCATCTCTTGCCTCGGACGAATCACAACGCAAAAAGGAAATCTCTTTGAGTGACTCACCGCCCGGAAAAAAGGAGAGCCTGTGACTGGCACAGGCTCCCCATGACCTTACGCCGCCAGTCTGCGTTCCGAACGCTCCGCAAACAATGCGGTCGCCCGCCGTGCCCGCCCCTTCGCCCATTTTTGCGGTTTAGTAGTCGAACGTGATCTGGGAAATCTCGCCGAGGAGTTCAACCGGCGTGACCCCGTGCTTCAGGCAAGCTTCGATGATGATCCGGCTGGCGTCATTCGCAGTGGGCGATTCAATGTGTTTGTGAGTTTTTGAGGGTTTCCAAGCCCTCCACTGCTTAATCAAAACCCGGCTCAATGAAATGGAGCAGACATTTAGGGCCATGAGCGGTGTGAAGATGGATTCAAAACGGCTCACTGATTATCTGGGTAATATTTATCCTGATTCCACAGATCCGGCTAAACAAATGCTCATTCAACGTAACCAGGCTTGGAGCAAGCCTTGCTTCGATCAAGGCCGGGGAAGTCAAATGCGACGAGCGACGGGAACTTTGGAAAAAAAGAACCCGCCCCGGTGATACCGGGGCAGGGAGAAAACAAAAACGCGCAAGCGAAATTACCGGCGGGCCGCCACGCGGCGAGCGCGGCGGACGAGCACCAGTCCCGCAAACACCATCGCATCCAGTGCCAGTTGAGCCTCCACCGACGGTTCGGGCACGACCACCCATTTGCCAATCAACGTGCCCGGAGAACGAATGTCTCCGGAAAAGATATTACCTTGGGTTCCGGTGCTGGGAAGAGATGCGAGCAAGCTTAACAAATTAATGGTTGCCGTGCCGGTAAAAGCCGGACTGGTGGTGGTGAAGGTCTGAACCTGCGAGGTGGTAGTGACAAACAGGTTCAAATCCACATTGTTGGCGACATTTAGATTATCGGGGAACCATTGGTTATAGGCAGGGGTTGTCCCGGCGGGTATGAGGGTGCCGGTGACGGTGCCTGCGACAGATGCGGGTGCGAGGGTGAAGTAACTGATAAGATCCACACCGAACAAATTATTTATACTTGAAGCGGCGAAGGCATTGTTAGCAACGGCGATGAATTGCACGGCGGAAGGGTTGGCCTCATTTATGTTGATGAGGATAGATTGACCTGCCGCCGGGAACGTTGCCGCGAAAAGGCCGGCCGCCAAGACCAGCGCCGACGAACATGAACTTAAATTGGTTTTTTTCATAGGTTGATAATTCTGTTTGTTTCGGTTGTTTCTGTTATGTCGGCCAAAACTTATTTCTGGCGATAAACATGGCAGAACCTTGAAACGATGTCAAACAAAAATCGCAAAAATATTTGACAGACAAAAATAGTTGCATGACGTTTGATTGCAAAGAGTTGCGTGTATTAGCGATGCACTTTTCTTGTGGTGCGAATGGTTTTTTTTCCAGTCTTTGGGCGGGACAACCAGCAGCGCGCGGCGCGGCGCTTCTTTGGGCACATCATCTGCCAGATTCCAGCCCGTGCTTTTAGCCAGAGAACTTGAACAACCAAACAACCAGGCAAACGAAACTGAAAAATTTTGTTCCTTCGTTGTTAAATCGTTCCCGCTCCTTTGCTGATTTCAGTTTCGACAACTCCGGCCTCCGGTGACAATATGGAAGCGGAAACCGTTCGTATGTCCGCATCCATTTTTACTGGGATTGTTTTTATGGCATGCTATAATTCACTGGTGCAATGTTAAATTTTACCCGCCGTTTTCCATTACAGGTTGCGATTTGGACATTGGTGCTTTACGGGGTTACCTTGAGCCGCGGGGTGACGATAAACAGTTTGTCACTCACGGCGAAGGTTGCCGGCTGGGACTGGATGCCGATAGTGGAGCAACCGTTGCTCTGGCTGCTCACACTGCCAGTGCGGCTGTTGCCCGCCGTCTGGGTGCCATTGGGCCTGAATTTTTTTTCCGCCGCCACCGCCGCGCTGACGCTGGGTTTGCTGGCACGCACCGTCCAGTTGCTGCCGTGGGAGCGTCCTTGGGAAAATACAAACCGCTGGGCCAGCGCACTGCCGGTTTTGCTGGCGTGCGGAGTATGCGGGCTGGAATTCAGCTTCTGGCAGGAGGCGACCGCCGCCACCGGCGAAATGCTGGACTTGCTGCTCCTGGCGGCGTCCCTGTGGCTGCTGCTCGAATATCGCGTCCGCCGGGAATCCCGCTGGCTTGATGCGGCGGTCTTTGTCTGGGGGCTGGGCATGGCGGAGAACTGGTTGATGCTGCTGGCGCTGCCGTTATTTGTCGGCGGAGTGATCTGGCTGCTCGGGCTCCGTTTCTTCTTGCAGAGTCGCATCGAGCAGAAGGTGGAGGGAGGAGTGAACTGGCTGCACGGGCTCCGTTCATTCCGGGTGGAATTTTGGCTGCGGCTGGCCGGGCTGGGGTTGGCGGGGTTTTCATTCTATGCCCTACTGCCGCTGGTCAATGGTCTGGCTC
>PLZL01000384.1 GCA_003152145.1 Limisphaerales bacterium | reverse complement strand
TTGGAAAGCCACGAACCCATTTCCACCGCGCCGCCGCCGTTGAAAATGACGACGGTTTTTGGATTGGCCCGCACGATTTTTTCCAGCAACTCGTCCTGGCCGCCCGGCAATTTGAGATCGCGGCGGTCCGTTCCTTCCGAGTCGTATCCGCCATTGTGGCTCAAGCCGCCGACGAAAATCACAACGTCAGCCGATTTGGCGGCGGCGACCGCGTCCGAAATCAAGTTCGTGTTGACGGCGGTCGTTGAGATGGCATCGCCGCGATCGCGGCGTCCCCGGCCCGCCGGCGAAGTGTAACCTGGCGCGTAAATTATTTTCACTCCGCTGCCGAGGCGGTTGCTGATGCCTTCCAGCGCGGTGATTTCGTAGGGAGCCTTGATGTTCGCCGCGCCGCCGCCGCCGGCAAATTTTGTCACCGCGTTCACGCCGATGACCGCGACGGTTTTCAACTTCGCGGGATTCAGCGGTAGCAGCTTTTTATTTTTAAGGAGGACGATGGATTCCTCGGCTACTTTGCGGGCCGTGTCTTGATGTTCCTTGGTGCTCAAAACTCTCTTCGGTTCCGCATTGGTGTTGGCCGCCATCGCCGGATCGTGAATCAGGTTCAGCTTGAACATCACATAAAGATGCCGGCGCACCTTGTCGTCGAGCGCGGACACGGGATACTTGCCGGATTTTAATCCTTCGAGAAACGGCGCGGCGAGGTGAGCGGTGTCGTAGGGCGGGCTGGTTCGGGTGCCCATTTCCATGTCCATGCCGTTCGTGGCGGCTAGGTCGGTGCTGTGGACGCCACTCCAGTCGGACATGACCAGGCCTTGGAAACCCCACTGGTCTTTCAGAACCTTGTTGAGCAGGTAATCGTTTTCGCAGCAATGCTGGCCGCGAAACAAGTTGTATGAACCCATGACGTCCAACACGCCAGCCTCCTGCACGGCCGCGCGGAATGCCGGCAAGTAAATCTCGCGCAACGTGCGCTCGTCCATCTCCACGTCAATTGAGCCGCGCTGGAATTCCTGATTGTTCGCGGCAAAATGTTTCGCACAGGAGCCGACGCCCTGCGCCTGCTCGCCCTCGATGTAATTCACCGCCATGCGCGACGTGAGATACGGGTCCTCGCCCAGGTATTCAAAATTGCGGCCACACAGCGGCGTGCGCTGGATGTTCAGGCTCGGCCCGAGCATGATGTTCTTGCCGCGCTGCTTCGCCTCCTGGCCGATGACCGTGCCAAACGCGTTGGCGAGGCTGGTGTTGAAAGTCGCTGCGAGCCCGAGCGTCGCGGGCATGGCCGTGGCGAAATCGTCGGTGCGGTTCATGTTTCGAAAGCCAACGCCCACTTCCTCGCGCACGCCCATCGGGCCATCGTCCATCCATAATTCCGGGATGCCCAGCCGGGGCACGCCCGCGACGGAGAAGGTGAAGTTGGCATACACCAGTGAATTTTTCTCCTCCAGCGTGAGGCGTGAAAGCAAATCCTCGACGCGCGTCTCAACCGGTTTGCTGTTGTCCAAATAAAGCGTTTGGGCTTCCGCGCCAAAAACGGAAGCGCCGGTTGCAAGGAAGAGTGTGAGCAGGTGTGATTTCATAATGATTTGGGGCGTTGAAAATGTTATCTGTAATTATTAAGTCTAGCAAAAGCAGGCGTCCTGGTCATGTCACGAAAATTCGCGATTGCAGATCAAATCATTCCTTATCACGGCGGTGGGGATCCGACTTTAACACGATAGAAACGATCCAAACCGGCCGCGTTGGTGTCCGTGAACTGCAAAACGCCATCCGTCGGCGTGTTGGTCCAAATAGCAATCCAATTTGTCAGATTGGTGGACGTTTCCAACACATAATTTTGCCCGTTTTGTCCCTGGAATGAAAGGCTGGACTGGCCGCCCGTCTGCGGCCCAAGCACCTGCACGGCCAATGGTTTCACCGCAATCCCAATCGTGGCGGGAGAACTGTTGGTTGCGCCTGAATTGTCTGTCGCCACCGCCGTGAGATTGTAACCGGCCGGAACGATATTGCGCCAGACCAAGCTGAACCGGCTTTGCAATGCCGATGTCCGTGAGCGTTTGCGCACCGGCAACTCCCGCCAGGCTGGCGATGACAAACAACAGGGCGGCAGTCCAAATATTCTTCGTCACAGGCAATGGTTATATAGAAATGCCATCTGGCCGCTAAAAATCATGCAGACCGGCGCGAAAGCAAATTTTTGAACCGGCAAAAAATCCATCAAAACAGCACCTTTAAGCAATCGGTGCTGCTTGAGCTTGCTCATGGATACCACCAGAGCTCGTTGGGAGCGGGGGGATCAGCGAGACCTTTGCTTGTTCCGGCGCCCGAGCCGGGGGGTTGGCCCCCACCCTCGTTGCCCGTGGGATAGGTCCCGGCAAGGTGGTAAAAATCACGCATATCCATTCGCGTGGCGCCGCCGTCCACAGTGGCAATCATCGCGCCGTCGCCATGCCGTGTGGAAATCCCCTCGTCGGGATAATTTGAAAAATCATTCCATTGTCCTTGGTAAGCGTTTCCATTGTCGGCGGTTGGCACTTTCTTCTCGTCGTTCTCCCATATCGTAATATAGTTCCCCCGGACTTGCGGGTCGCTGAATCTGGCTGTATCACCGTTTGCGAATTTGTTTACAGCTCCATTCATAATATAGCTACTGAGATATTGCCTGCGGGCATAGTAGTTTGCGTTCACAATGTCTGCTGGACAAAGGAGAAGTTTTTCGTTTTGGAGATAGGAACCGAACTGTCCTTTTCTAAAGGCGGGCACTTGTATAGGAAGATAAAGTGCATCATAATTGGCTTTCGTTCCACCGGTTGTAGGTCCGAGTTGCATGATGCCGGGAGGATTGCCAGTCGTTAGAGCATCAGCAGCCCAATTCTTGACATTCATATTCCATCCGGCCTGGGGGAAGTGTTCATTGCTGTTATTGCCATACATGATCGCTGACAGCATGATTTGTTTGCAATTGTTGATGTCCGTGACCATCTGCGNNATGGCGATGACCACCAGCAACTCAATCAGGGTAAACCCGTTTGCCCTTTTTGGATTGTCAAATGCAGTGATTTTTGATGGCAGTTTCATATTTGTTCAAAGAATTGTGGCCGGGGTGATTTAACCCCGGCCACACGATCTTGTCAATGGCCGGTTACGGGTGGACTTGCACCCGGAAGAACTGTATCCCATTCGTGAACGTCACGCTGTAAGCCGGTGTCCCCAGCGCTCCAGACAGCCCAGGCGCCTGGGTATTGATTGACGTCCACGGCGTGAGCAGATTTGTCGTCGTCTGCAACACGCCTTGATTCCAGTTCAGGCTGATAGTTTTGGACGGATTGTTAGTCGCCGCAGTGAGTGTGCCGCTGACGGAGGCACTGTTCGTCGGCGGATTATCATAACTGACCAACTGAAGCTGCGCACCCTCCATACAGGCAGAGCTGCCGGCCACTGCCGCATTCGCGAGCACGTCCACATTAAGCTGTCCACCGGACACGTGAACGTTGGTGAAGATGCAGAAGTTGAGCCCTGCAGCCAACGCGTCGGTCGCGGGTGATGCCTGCGCCGTGCTGTTCGTCTGGGTGCCATTGACGGAATCAAAGACCACAAAAGTGGTGCCCAAATTGCCGGCACCATTAATGGTTGAGCCATTGGCTCCGTAACAGACGAGATTATAAGTTCCAGCGGGAACCCCATAGAACCGCAGCGCGCTGCTGTAAACCCCGCCGCTATAATAAGTCCGGTAGAATTGGTCCAGAAGGTTTCCAATGTCGCTTGAATAAGCCAGGGTGCCTCCGCCTAAAGATCCAAGGCTGTTATAGGCGCCGCCACTGCCCATGAAGCAATAAATGCCCGAGTTGGTCACGCCGTCGTCCAGCAAGCCGGAGACACTGCCAATGTTGCCGGCGCTATATCCCCCTAAAAGCTGGGGAACGGGGTTCCAATACGTTCCATTCCCAAGAATTCCGCGTCCAACATAGTGGCCAAGCCCACCGCTCACAGTGCTTTGACCTGGCCCAATGTTGTTGGTGGTCTGGAAGTTCACCGTCCACAAGCCGGGAGGTGTGGCTGGCAGCGCGGTGAACGTCACCACCACCGGACTGCTCGTCACCGTGGCGGCAATGTTGCCGACCACCAATTGATAATGGAAGGTTCCCACCGTTTGAGGATTGACCAACAAGGCGGTGTCCGTGACTCCCGCGACATCCAACCAAGTGCTGCCATCCGCGCTCACCTGCCACCGGTTGGTGATCGGGAAGGTGCCGGAGGCATTGCCGGCGCTCATGCGCACGTTCTGGCCGGAATACACGCCCGCCCCGGTTGCGGCGACAGGCGCCACGGTAATGCTTGATACGCCGGAGGGCGCCAAAGAAGTGGCCCCCACAGCGGCTTGGAAGTATTGCTGCACCTGCAAGGTGGTCAAGGCATTCGTGAACAATGTGGCTTCACAGATCAGCCCGTTGAAATTGCGGACATCGCCCGCGCCACCCGAATCACTCCCCAAAAGGATGGTGCCGCCGGTAAAGGTTTCCGCACCATTGGCAACGGGATTGCTTGATTGGTAGAAGTTGGTTCCTCCGCTCAAATTGCCCAGATAAACCGTCGTGTTCGTTGGCGTGATGACGTAAACCACAAAATTCCACTGGCCGACCGCCGGCGCAAGACCGGAATCCCAGTTGTAAGTGGCCGAGGCGTTGTTGTTCCAAGTGTAGCCCAAATGGCTTGTGCCGCCAAAGCCGAAACCCGCGGCGTCAGATCCATTGCGATAGAACAACAATCCCGCATTGGCCGGCTGCGTGCCACTGGGATTGATCCAGGCCATGAACGTCACGTTGGATTTGCCGGCCAGGTTCAACGCCGGCACGGTCAGATGTGAGTTGGCGGTTGCCAGCGCGGTTCCGGCCGCAAGGTGGCCAGCAGCAAACCCCGGAAAACTCGGGGGCACCGGGCCGGCATTTGCCACTGTCACGGCATTGCCATAAGCCGCGAAGAAACCGTGGCCGGAGTAATCGTAAGCCGTGAGGTTGGTGGTGACGGGATTGCCCGTTTCGTTCAACCGCCAGTAGGCCCAAGGATGATTGGTGTTGGCCATGTTGGCATAAATCTGGGTTGCCGGATCGGGCGCGGCCGGATCGGCCAGGACCGTAAGGTTCACCGCATCCGTATTGGTGTGTCCAAGAAGATTTGTCGCCATCAGCTCGTAATTGCCCGAATTGGTTGTCTGCACGTTGCTCAAGACCAAAGTCGAGTTGGTCTTCAGCGTGAGAGGCACATAACCGCCGCCGAGGCCGTTGTCAAACTGCCATTGGTTGGTGATCGGCAGGGTGCCGGCTTCGCCAGCGGCATAGGTGACACTGCCTCCGACAAACGTGACGAGATTGGCCGGAGTCGGATCCGTCAACACAGGCGCGGAGGCCGATTTGACGGTCAGCGTCACAATCGAACTGGTGACGGTAACGTTGTCCGTGGTTCTGGTGGCCACAAAATAAAAATTGGTGGTGTAGCCGGTATAACCAGGCTGGTTCGGAACCAGATCCATCGGAATCACGGTCACAGTGAGGCCGTTGCCTCCGGGGATCGGGGTAGGCGGGACGCTGTTGAAGTCGTCCTCTGCGAACCACTGATAGGTGTAGGTTCCGGGCGTTTTGGCTGAAGCGGTCAGTTGAACCGGCGACAGGGCGTAAGCCGGGTTCGGCGCGACAACTGGCGCATTCAAAATGAAAGCTAAACCGAGTGGATCCAATTCGACATCGAATGTTCCATCCAAGACACCGCCACCGGTGGTGGAATATATAATGGTTCCGCCAGCCGCTGGAAAGCCGGCGATTTGTCCGCCGGGATACCAGTCCTGGGTGGCATCGGAAGTTTCCATCGAAGCATAGAGACCGCCGCCTGGAGTAGTAGATAATTGAGCAGTAGAATTGGGAATAGAGCCGCGGCCAAAGCCATAGCCATACACGGTATCGGGCAACAATGAGATGGGTGAAGAGAGAGTGATGTTCACCCAGGTTGGGTAGTTGGTCATCAGGGCGCCAATGCTCCAATTGGTTACACTGCCAATCAGCGTCGCTGTGGATTGATCGGCGGAAATCTTGTAGAGATAAAGTGTATAAGTTACATTTGTAACCGTCGTGCCGGCGTATCCGTAGTTGGGCGCGCCGGGGCCCGTGGCGCCATCAAGCTTGAGATTCACCGAACCCAAGGTATAACCTTGTGGATTGTGGAGTGTGGTGAAAGTCATGCCCACGTAGGCGGGGTTGTTATTTGCGCCGGCGTCAGTGTAGTAATTCAAGCTGCCCGATTGGTGAACCGTTCCTGAAGGAGGTTGATTCAAATTGTAGGCATCATCGGCGCCCGGAGAGGGAGCGGTGGTGCTTAGCGTAAGCGTTCCAAGTTGTCGTTGATACACATTCACGGTAAGCGACGGGCTGGTGAGCGTTGCGGAAGTGCTGTCGGTCACCTTGAGTGCAAATACATAATTGCCCAAATTGGTCTGGGCTATTCCGGCGGTGTTGAAGAGATACGTGGAGCTTGTCGCGAGAGGAATGTTGGTCAGGGTCCCGCCGCCGCCGCCGTCGGTCATCCACTGGTATTGCAAACTGCCGGTAACATTGTCAACGATCGCGCTGTCCGACAGGGTAACCGCGGTTCCCACCAAAACTGGATTTGCCGCCGTGGCGACAAGAGGTCCCACCTGAAACGAAGTTGGGAGACTTAATCCGACGTCGAAGGTTCCAGACGCAGTTGTGTCGGTGGCAAATGTTATCGTCCCACCCGCCGGTGGAATGGCACACGCCCGACTGGTTGTGCCAACAAGGCCATTGGTCCAGCCTAAATTCTCCCATCCCGTCGAGCTTCGATGAATCGTGTATGCGTAGGTGGCATTGGCACTGACCGGAAGGTTAACGCCGGTAAATTGCAACCAGTCAAATTCGGTGAAAGTAATAGCCTGGCTTGTATAGGTGCCAATCAGGGTGGCCAGTGTGCCCGATACGTAATACATGCTCAAAACATAGGTCTGCGAGGTGGAAAAGCTGGCGCTGGTTCCCGAGTCGTCCATGGTTTTGAAAGCCACCGAATTCAAGACGTATCCACCCGCATTGGCTGACGGCGTCAGAAAGGTTGATCCGGGCGGGTTGGCGGCGTCAAAATAGTAGTTTAAATTAGCGGACGGATTCCCATGCACAACTGGATAATTTGTTTGAACCACGGCAATGGCTTCTAGAGTGGGAATCGCCGGGCCAATATCGGTGATCGTAACCGTTTGCGCCCGGCCAATTCCGATTGCGGCGATCAGTGTGCAACCGGCCGAGGCCAGTTTGCCGAATAGTGTTTTGCTTGTCATACTGTTGGTTTATTTGAGGTTTGATGGTTTTAGCGTTGGTCTTTTAGGAACTGGTTTTTTTATTGGCAAATACGAGACGACGAAATACCAATGGTCATTTCACGTGCAGCTAGACATGGCATTGCTGCAATCTACCATCAAATGCATCCCTGTCATGTCGCGTAAATTACTTACGCGAAACCCAAGAAAAACGGCTCTTTTAACCCGATTTGGCATCGAAAGCCGCCGCTATCGGACCATGCAGTGAGTTTTGGGAACGCCACCCCGTCAAGGGCCGCCGCAGTTGACCGTCGGGATCGTTTTCTCCTTTGCTTCCCTGGCGGCTGGCCTTCAAGATGGATGAACCGCAATCGTTGAACCATGGACAAGGCAGACAGAAAGCGACGGAAGCGCGCGCCACCGGGTGCGGGTCAGAAACCGCCGGTTACGACCCCGGCAAATTTGGACTCGCGCCGGAAGGTCATGGGAATTTGCGTCGCGCTGGCGGCGCTGACGCTGGCGGTCTTCGGCCAGACATTGCGGCACGAATTCATCAACTTTGATGACGATCATTACGTGTATGAAAATCCCATGGTCACCGCCGGTCTGACACAGAAAGGCATCGCCTCGGCATTCCTGCATGGCAGCGCAGAAAATTGGGATCCGGTGACAACGCTCTCGCACATGGCGGACTGCCAAGTTTACGGGCTTAACGCGGGAGGGCATCATCTGACAAACGTGGTATTGCACACAGGTTCGGTGCTGCTGCTTTTCCTGGTGCTGCGGCGGATGACGGGGGCGCTCTGGCGAAGCGCGCTGGTGGCGGCGGTGTTTGCGGTGCATCCGTTGCACGTGGAATCCGTGGCCTGGGTGTCGGAACGAAAGGACGTGTTGAGCGGGTTGTTTTTCATGCTGACGCTATGGGCTTATGCGCGCTACGCCCGCCGCCCGTTTTCACTCGGCGGCTACCTGCTGGTGGCGGGGTTCCTTGCGCTGGGGTTGATGAGCAAAGCGATGCTGGTGACCACACCGCTTGTGTTGCTGCTGCTGGACTACTGGCCATTGAAACGGATTGGAGGCGGTTCTCGACCGGCCGGCGCAAAGATTCCGAAGCGGGTTATTCTCGAAAAGTTGCCGCTGCTGGCGATGTCGGCGGGTTCATGCGCGGCGGCGGTTTGGACACAGGGCAAGGCAATTCGACCGTTGGACGAAATTCCGTTTTCGCTGCGGCTGTGCAATGCGGCGGTGTCCTATGTCATCTATCTTCGCCAGACGATCTGGCCTGCGGGATTGGCACCTTATTATCCATATCCGAGCCACGGGTTGCCGATGGAAGAAGTGCTGGCGGCGATATTGCTGTTGGGGGCGGCTAGTGCGACGGCATTGGTTTCTTGGCGGAGGCGTCCTTATCTCTTGGCTGGCTGGTTGTGGTATTTGGGGATGTTGGTGCCCGTGATCGGGCTGGTGCAGGTGGCCCAGCAGTCCCATGCGGATCGTTACACCTACCTGCCGCAAATCGGGCTGACGGTTGCGGTGATCTGGCTGGCGGCGGATTTGTGCGCCGGGTGGCGCAAGTCCGCATTGGTCGCCGTCGCCGCCGTGGTGATGGCGGCCTTGACGGCGGGCGCTTATGTTCAGACCGGCAATTGGAAGGACAGTAAAACCTTGTGGCAGCACACTCTCGCCTGCACCCGCAACAATCCACTGGCCTACAATAATCTCGGCAACGCCTTTCTGAACCAGGGGCGCGTGCAGGAAGCCATTGTCCAATACCAAAAAGCCGTGGAGACCGACCCTGGCGGTGCGATGTTTCACGACTATCTTGGCAACGCCCTTCTCCAAAAAAACCGGACGGACGAGGCCATCGTCCAATTCCAGCAGGCCATCGAGATTGAACCCGACAAAGCAGTATTTCACAACAATCTCGGCAATGCCCTTCTCCAAAAGAGACGGGTGGACGAGGCCATCGCCCATTTCCAAAAAGCCGTTGAACTCAAACCTGACAAGGCGGTTTTCCACAACGGCGCGGTGTTCCAAAACAATCTTGGCAACGCCTTCATCCAAAAAGAGGCGGTGGACGAGGCCATTGTTCACTACCAGAAGGCCGTTGAAATCGAACCCGCCAACGCGGTATTTCATTACAATCTTGCCAACGCCTTTATTCGAAAAGGACGGCTGGACGAGGCGATTCAACATTATCAGCGGACCGTGGAAATCGAACCTAATTCCGCCAACGCCCACAACAATCTCGGCAGCGCCCTTCTTCAGAAGCGGGAGGTGGACAAGGCCATTGTCCATTTTCAAAGGGCCGTTGAGATTGAACCTGACAATGCTTTGTTCCATACCAATTTCAACAACGCCCTGCTCCAAAGAAGACCCGAATAGGCGATTGAGCACTTCCAAACGGCATAGAAGATTCGCCGCGACTATGCGGATGACCGGCGGAGAAAACTTAACGGGGAACGGTCGTGATACTGAGAAGCCAGGTCAGGTCATTGTTCAGGTCATTGTAGGGAGGTTGGGGGACGGGATTTGCGGTCGTAAAATTTCCAGCCTGGCTCACAACCTCGTAGTCGTGCCATATTCGGTTTTCGGCGTGGCCATCGGCAAACAGTAGCATGCAACTTTTATTATGGTAAGACGACGCAGGCATGTCAGTCCATTGCGTGGGCTTATCGGGACATTCGACGAACCAGGAATCATTGATGGTGCCGGCGCTTTCTTCGAGCAGGATGTAAATTTCCGAAGGGCTGCGAATGTCGGATTGTTTTTTAAAGACACGATAGGTGGCTTGGGGGGAAAGGTAAGTGCCGGACCCGCCGCCGGAAGATAAAGTGCTCGCTGTCGGATTCATCCAGCCATTGACGGAATAGGTGCGGATGGTTGGCTTGCCAATCGGGTCTAGTCTTGTATCCGCGGGACACTTCCAAAGGAGATCCGACCTATGGTAGGGGTAGAGCAGGCTGAGTCTGGCAAAATTGCCGAGGGTGTAATTATTTTTACTGACATTGCCCGGAAACATTTGTGCTTCGGAAGCGCCGGGCTGGATGGCCGAATCGGTTATGCTTGCGCCTGTCGTATTGCTGACCGGACAAATTTTATCGTCGTTATTGTTGCAATACATCAGCCATGCCAGTTGGATCTGCCTTAGATTGTTCATGCAATACGTCTTTTGCGCCTGGATCTTTGCTTTCGCCAGGACGGGCAAAAGCATGGCCGCCAGGATGGCGATGATGGCGATGACCACCAGCAGTTCGATCAACGTAAAGCCATGCGCAGGGTGCGCCGAGTTTACTTTCGCTTTTGAGTCGCTCCGGGATGACATAAGTCAATCAATGGTTTTTTTTATTGCCAGCTCATCCATTTTGTCCGCAAAAAGCACACTCGGCGCCTGAAACAGGCGCGCACTCCAACGGTGGCCAACGAAATGTGATTAGACTGAAAAATACCACCAATCAGAATTCCCGTCTTGTAACGTAAACTACCTACGCAACACGCCGGGATTATGTCCTTCACAGATGCAGAAATATGGAGAAAACCAGTGTTTATGCGGTTGAAATGCGCGTTTTTTGACGCTTGCCAAAATGGAGTGAAAGGCAGAGGATTTCCTATCATGCAAATCGAAATCTTCACCATTTGTCCGATGGCCAAATTCGACGGGAAAAACTTAACGATTTTGGGAGCATTGGAGCCTAACACGGTCTATTCCCCAAAGTTCCCAGCAGCTTTTACGCTGTCTGTTGTGGTTAAGATTCGATTTGAACCGGGTGAAGAGGGCCAACATAAAACGGAGCTAGTTTTGTTGGACGCCGACCTGCATCCGGTGTTTGAAAATCAGAACATGATCCAACAAGTTCGGAATTTGAATATACATATACCGAAAAACTTGCCAGCGATTGTCCATTTGAACACCACGAATTTTGCACCGCTTCAGATTCAGAATCCCGGCGATTATTATTTCCAGTTAAGCATTGACGGAAAAATGCGAGGGCAGGTTCCACTTTTTGTCTTACCTGCGCCATTGCCCAATCCCGGTTAAATTTTGAATTCACACCAATCGCCGCAAGTCAAATCCTGCTTCAATAATTGAAAACGCCATGATAACTGAAATCAAATGCTTCCACTGCGGGGGTATATTCGAGGATGAAATCCTTGAAAAGAATGCGATCTGTCCCCATTGCGGCAAGGTAACGCCCGTGATGCTGGCAACGCCAGCAGCCAAGCCTACACCAGCAATTCAGTTTTCACCTTCCGGCTATATCCACAAAAATTTAATGGCCGGTGAAGTGGTGACGGGGACAGCCGTTATGCATTGGGTGAATTACCTTTACACAATTCCTGCTGCCTTCTTTGCTTTTTTCATTGCCTGTGCCGTTATATCAGGTGCTGAAATTGAGAGTAAGTTTTTTGACTTTTTGATTATTATTCTAGCCGAAATCGTCATAGTTGGGCTTGCCGCTCTAGGTGCTTTCATAAACCAAAAGACTTGTGAATTTGCCGTGACAAACACAAGAGTTTTAATGAAATGCGGTATTATTGAACGCATCTCCGTTGAAATTATGCTCACGAAAATAGAGTCAATTATAGTCTATCAGGGTATTCTTGGCCGACTTCTTGATTATGGAACGATCATTGTCGGTGGAACGGGCGGAACAAAAGACTCATTTCACAAAATCGTCAGCCCGTTGAAGTTTAGGCAAAAGATTCAATTGGAGATTGAAAATTTTCAGCAACAATCCGGTAGGACATGACCGCTGCTGCTGGTGGACATTGCCGACTGTCAGATTCGTCTCGCTGGAAAATAAATTCACATTAAACGCCTGGCTTTTTCCGCTTTGGCTTGATGGCGGCGCGCTTGGCAGATTTTGAGGACGGCGGCGGAGGCGTGGAAATCAGCCGCTTCATGGCGGCTTCAAATCCGAGTCCGTGCGTGCTGACGAGTTTTGCTTTCGGCATAAAACGATGATGGCACAAAACCCGCGAAGTCAAAAGCCGGAAATTTTAATAAACCCCCATGCGCCAGTGATGCCATTTCCCATTTTCTTCCACGGGATAATTGGTGACGGTTCCCATGATTATGATATTGGTTGCCGGATTTCCGAGCGGTATCCCGCGCACCAATATCATTTCGGCTGGAGTTAAAAAAGTAGTCGTTTTGCTGTTTCTGAAAATTTCTGGCGGGTTTGTTTTGAAATCTTTAAGTGTAATGACGGCAAAGCTGTTTGTGATTAGCGTCCCGGCCACTTCAATCTCGCGCATTTCCTTTGCACCGATCCAGCCAAAGGAAAAAACGGTGTTTTGATTCGTTGGTTCCTGCATCAAGTCATAGCGCAAAGTATAGGCGGTGACGATTATCTGATATTGCGGTGGAAATTTTTGCGCGAGCAAGTCTTCGTCCGGCATTTTTATATTCACCGTGTCCGCTCTGACGCCGTTTCCCAAAATGTGGAATTGCAACGCAACATCATAAACCGGGAAATCGTTTGGATTGAATATGTGAACCGCGCTTTGAATCGCGTTGTTTCCGTCACCCAGCCGCACTTTTTCTGTTGAAAGTTTTGGAATTGAGTCATCAGTTGACTTTGGCTCGTTTTTGAAAGCAAAAACCACAACCAAACACGCAATGTATGCAGTCCAAGCGGGAAATTTAATCCACCATCGCCCCGGCAGAATTTTGTGTGCTAAAACAAAGAACCCGTCAGCGATTGCCAAAGCATACGCCGCATAAAGAAAAATGTTATGAGCATCGGGAACAAGTTCGTGAATCATCCAGAATCCAATGGAGAAGCTGGTGAGAAACCGGAAAAAATCATCATGCAGGACGCCCGCCAGTGCAGCTCTGATTCTTTTGATGAATTGTCCGCCGTTGATTTTATCTATGGCGGCAGCCTGCTTTTGTTCTTCAGCGTTATTATTGGCCGGTGGTTGTGCGGGTAATTCCGGTTCCATCCCGGCGATTATCCATTAAACACTTGGCAATTCCACGCATTTTTTTCGCGGCTCGCCGTCTCCGCATAATCAGCTTTTGCCATTCGCGCATTTTGTCGCGGCAGGTCGGGCAATAGTAAAACGGTTTCCCCTTTTTGGCGTTGAAATCGGAAGCTCCGCCGCATTCGTGGCAACGGCTTTGAATGCGTAGCCGACGACGCCAGATCGCCAGATAAGCACGTTTGCGGATGCGCCGCCAAAACCGTCTTGCTTTGCGATTGCGGCGCGTCAGAAACCGTTTGTGGACTGGCTTGCGCTCAATCTTGCGCCTGATTAGCCAACTGATTTTTCTGCCGTCTTTCGGCAACTTCCCTCAATTCGCGGGCTGGCGATACATGAGCCGCTTGCCATCGAATAGCGGCGGCATAGTGGCCATTCTCGCGCCATCTGTGAGTTTGTTTGTCCCCCAGCGAAACGCAAACTCATTGGCATATTTCGGCAAGTGTTCGCGGCTAACATGATGCCAACTGCCATAAACGCCTTTTTTCAAAAGTGAAAAAAACGACTCCGCGCTGTTCGTTGTGGAAATTGTGCCGTCTGGATTGCGGCGATGATATTCGTATTTCGAGTGATTCACCACATCATGCCGCGCGTATCCCTTCAACGCCGGTTTGTATGCCGTATGATCGTCGGTGTTCACGATTGCCGACGTGTCCACACATTCATGCAAAGCCAAGCCTAGATTGCGTTGTGACACATTGGCGACAACGCGCGTTTTTGCCCTGCCGCCGCGTTCAAGCAAAACAACCACTGGAGTTTTGCGGAGAAAAGTCGTTCTCATGTCGCCCTTGCCGCCAACGAATGTTTCATCAGCCTCGACAACGCCTTTTAATTTTACGCCATCATCACCAAACGCAAACCGGATGCGATGGCACATAAACCAAGCGGCTTTGTAAGTGATTTTGAGCATCCGGTGAATTTGATGCGCGGACATTCCCTTTTTGCTGGACGAAATCAGAAACATGGCCATCAGCCATTTGCTGATTGGCAAATGCGAATCTTCCATCACCGTGCCGACGGTGGCCGTGAATGTCTTGCGGCAAGCGGAGCAGCAATAAAGACCGGCGCGCATTTTGTTCTTTGTGTCCGGCTTTGATTTCATGGTGTAAATCTCATCATGCTTGCAATGCGGGCAGATTGGCTTTCCGCCCTGCCAACGCCATGATTCAAAAAGCTTGCGGGCTTTGTTCTCGTCGCTGTATTCCTGCGCGAGCGTTATCAAGTTCAATTCGTCCGCGTCAAACTCCGGTTTCGTTTTCATGTTGACTAAAGATGCAACATAAACTATCTTTTGTCAATAGTAAATGTTGCATTTTTATTATGAGCGAAACACCAAAAATAGGCAGGCCGAAGCTGTCAAAAAAAGAGAAGCGCGGCGGATACGTCACCATGCGCGTTTCACCGGCTGAATATGCCGAGATTGAAAAGGCGGCAACCGAAGCCGACGAGATGATGGGAACTTGGGCGAGAAAGAAGTTGCTGGCGGCTGCGCGCCGCGCCTAAAGCCATTTAGCGTGGGGCAAACCAATCATTCCAAGCCTCGCAGTTGCATCCGTGAAAGACATAATCCCGCAACACGCGGGATAACCCAATATTGACGGTTCTGTTCGCCGATTCAGCGTCAAGAACCGCGCTGCGGACCGGAGGCCGGTTCAATTGACGATGGTGACGGTCTTCTTCAGCCGGATGTCCGCCGAGGAAGCGCCGACCCGAAGTTCCAGTTTTCCGGGTTCGACCACCGAGCTGTTCTTGTTGGTGTCCCAATAGCCCAGCGTGCCGGCCGCCAGGGGAATTTCCACCGTTCTGCTTTCGCCCGGCTGCAATGCGACGCGCTTGAAGCCGCGCAACTCCTGCGTCGGATATTCCAGCGCCGATTTCTGATGCTTGACGTAAAGTTGAACGACTTCGTCGCCCGCTCGCTTGCCGGTGTTTTTCACGTTCACGCTCACGGTCAGCGCGCCGTCTTTGGCGAGCGTCAGCGAACTGGCTTTCAAACCGGAATACTTGAACGTCGTGTAGCTCAACCCGAAGCCGAAGGGATAAAGCGGCCGGCCCTTGAAATACATGTAGGTCCGGCCGTCGCGGATGTTGTAATCCATCATCGGCGGCAACTGGTCCCGCGACTTCGGCCAGGTTTGCACCAGCCGGCCCGCCGGGTTGTAATCGCCGAACAAAACGTCGGCCAGCGCATTGCCCATCTCCTGACTGTTGTGGGTCATGTGGACGATGGCCGGAATGTGCTCCTGTGTCCAGTTGATCGCGTAGGGAAAGCTGGAAACGAGGACGACCACAGTCTTGGGATTGGCCTGGCTGACTTTCTTGATCAAATCCTCCTCCTCCAGGTTGATGGATTGGCGGTCCACGGCTTCCCGTCCGTAACTGGGCAGGGTTACTTGTTTCCACGGCGTGCCGTAACCACCGTCGGGATGATTTCCAACAACTACGATCACCATGTCGGCTGTGGCGGCCAGCTTGACCGCCTGCCCGTTGTCATTATTGGTCGCACAAGACACGGTCACACCGGAGCCGACTTTGTTTGAGATGCCTTGAAGCGGCGTGACGATGTAGGCGGGGGTGCTGCTATACCAGTCAAACAAAACTTCGTTCGCCCGCGAGCCAAGGACGGCGATGGATTTCAATTTTGATTTGTCGGGCGGCAGGAAATGCTTCGCGTTTTTGAGCAGGACGATGGATTCGCGGGTCATGTTCAGCACGGCCTCCTTGTTTTTTTCGGTGGTCCAGGGATCAGGTTCGCCGTTGCGGCCGATGGCGGCGTAGGGATTGGCGTTCGTCGGGTCAAGCAGGCCGAGCCGGAGATAGATGCGCAAGGTGCCTTTGATGGACTCGTCAATGTCCGCTTCGGTCATGAGGTTGTTGGTGAGTGCGCGCGTCACGGCCGGGCCGAAAACGCGGTCCAGAAACTGATTGATCCCCGCCTTGACGGCGGCGGCTGCCCCGTGATCCAAGTCGTTGAAATAGTGGTGGGCGGTGACCAGGTTATTCAACGAGCCGGCATCGGTGCAGATGACTCCGTCCACACCCCATTCCTTCATCGCCACGCTTTTGATGACCGGCTGGATGGTGCAGGGAATCCCGTTCCAGGCATTATAGGACGCCATGAAGCAGCCCGCCCCACCCTGCTCGAATCCCATCCGGAACGGAACCGAATAATAGTCGCGGAACAGTTGTTCATCGAAATCCGAGGAGGAGCCGTCGCGGCCATCCTCGTTGCTGTTGGCGAAAAAGTGTTTCAACATGGAGGCGGTCTGTAGGTAACGCGGGTCGTCGCCTTGAAGTCCGTGAATGAAGGCCACGGCCATCGTGCCATTGAAGAACGGGTCCTCGCCGTAACATTCCTCGGTGCGTCCCCAGCGCGGGTCGCGGCCCAAATCGGCGTTCGGCGCACGGACAACGAGGCCGCCGCGACCGTATTTTGGACTCTGAACCACGAAGCGCGCCTCGTGTCCTTCGATGGCACCGGCCTGATGCAGCGCGTCGGGGTCCCAGGTTTCGGCCATCCCGTAAGCCTGTGGAAAGGTGGTGGCGGGGACGTTGCCGCGTCGGCCCGCGCCGCCGGTGCCGCTGTTTTGCAGGCCGTGCAATCCTTCCACCTGACCGGAGCCGCGAATCCCCAGCCGCGGCACGTTGGGGCGCGAACTCAAGAATGCAACCTTCTCCCGCAGCGTCATCAAGGAAAGGATGTTGGTGACACGGTCTTCAAGCGCCATGCTTGAATTTTGAAACGGATATTGGTTGGTGGTTTGCGCCGCAGCAGGCGTTCCCGCCATCGAGGCGGACAGAAAGAATATCAAGATGAGAAATGAATTTTTCATAAAATGACAGAGGCGAAGAACGACGCAGTGGATGGTTCAATAGTCGCCGTGAAAACGAAGCGCCTTTCTCCACCGCGTTTCGTCGCCGTTCAATCGCCGTGTGCCCAACATGCCGGTGTTGAACTGTGCCCTGATTCGCACTTCCTTCACCCCGGCGGGCGAGGAAAACCGGGTTGGTTTCATGATGGTGCCATTCATTTTCAAATGCCTCAGGGAGAAACCAGCCGGAGGAACACGCTGCCGTTGGCGGCGTCAACCGGCAGGGTGAATTGATTGGTCAGCCCGCTTCCGGAAAGCGTCATCCAATTGGTGCCGAGGCCTTCGCCGGGCGCGTTTGTTTGCACCTGCACCTGCCAGCCGGTGTGGTCCGGCGGCCAGGCGAGTTGCATCTGACTGTTCGTGACAGCCAGGGCGATTTGAGCCGGCGTCAAAGACACTGGCCGCACGCTGGTTTCAGCAGAATTGGTGCTCTCGCCGACCCCGTTCAACGCGCTCACGACAAAATAGTAAACGGTGCCGTTATTCAGGCCGGTGTTGGTGAACGCGACGCTCGTGTTCGTCGCGACCGTTGTGTAGCCGCTGCCACTGGTGGTTGATTGCTTGACGTAATAACCCGTCGCGCCAGCCGATGCGGACCAACTCAACACGGCCTGGCCGTCGCCAGCCAAAGCCGCCAAACCCGTCGGCGCGGCGGGCGGGCTGGACAGCGCGGCAATGTCACTGGCGCTCAACACGCGGTCGTAAAGGCGCACGTCGTCAATCGTGCCGTTGAGAAAATTATTTCCAGTCTGGAGGCTGCCGATGCGGAGATTGGGCGGCGCGGTGCGCGCGCCGGTCGGACCGGTTCCGCTGCCGCTTGGGACACCGTCAATATAAACCGCCATCGCGCCACTCGTGTTGTTGCGCGTCGCGGCAACGTGATGCCACGCACCGTCGTTGATGTTCACGGACGAACTGATGGTTGTGTCCGGGTTGCCGACTCCCAACGCAAATTTGCCGGCGAGCAAAACCGTTCCCCAATCCGCGGCGGCACCGTTAACCTCGCCGTCCACCAAGCCCTTGCCCTGCCACCATTGCGTGCCGCTGTTTCCGGTGTCGGTCGTCTTGACCCACATCGCGACCGTGAAATCGGTGCTGATCGAGCGCGGAATCTGCACATAGGCGCTGGTGCCATTGAACAGCGCGGCTTGCGCGCCGATCCTGCCGGCGGCGTAACTCACCGAGCCGGCGGTGCCGTTGTTGCCGTTGCCGCTGGTGTCGAGCGCGTTGCCCTCAAAGGTGTAGAGGGCAATTGGCTGCGGCGGGTTGGGCACGGCTCCCGCCACGTTGGAATCAGGGGCAGGACCGAAACTGTTCGTGCCCGCGACGACGTAGTAACAGGGCACGCCGTTCGTCAGGCCGGTGTCCGTGTAAGTCGTCTGCGTCAGGCCGTTGGCAATCGTTGTGTAAGTGCCGCCACTTACGGGCGCGCGTTTCACGGCGTAGCTGTCCGCGCCGGAAACTGCGCTCCAAGTCAGGGAGATTTGCGTGTTCCCGCCCGCGGCAGCCAGGTCAACTATCGCACTTGGAGGTTGGTTGCCCGGCTGGCCGTAGATGATGCCACGACCTTCCGTCCCAAAATAAACCCGGCCAAAGACGCGCGGGTCGGCGCAGAAATCATGGATGCTGCCCAGTCCATATTGGTGCTGGCTGTCATTGATTCGCACCCAGGAAACGCCACCGTTGTCCGAGCGATAAATTCCCAATGCGCTGTCGCCGTTCGCCCGGCCGACAACGAAAACCGCCGGATAGTTTTGGCCGGTGGCGGCTTTGCCGACCGCGACGAATGCCGCATACTGCACAGCGGAGACGGCCGTGAAGCTCGCGCCCGAATTGGTCGAGTGCGTCAGGCCGCTGCCGTAGAGAGGAACCCAGAGGTCGCCTTCATGACCGAAGACCGCGCAGGGTGTTCCGCCGCCGGAAGCGAGAGTTCCGCTTTGAGCAAATGTCGCCGCGCCGTCGGTGCTGACATACATGCGCGTGCTGGAATAAATGTAAAACTTGCTGCTGTTGACGCGGTCGGAGATGGGCGCGCGATTTCCCGTTGGACCTCCGTTCGAAGCCGTCCAGTTCACCCCGTTGTTGGTTGTCCAGTAGGCGATCCGGCTGGCGGAAACCGTGGTGGATGGGATCCAAACGAAGCGCGAACCATCCGCCGAAACCGCGATGCTGCCGGAGCCGTTCAACCCCTGCAGTGTGTTCGTAGGGAAATCCGTCCAGGTCGTTCCACCGTTCAACGAATACGCGCCGTAGTTGCCGTCGGAGACGAGGCGCGCAATGACGTTTGGATTGCTTTCGGCGAAATCAATTCCGTAGGAAGTGCCGCGATGCGTCGGAAAATAGTCCGCCAGCGGCGGCGACACATCGAGGTTGTAGTGCCGGAAGCCGCCGATGTCGCCATGCGCGCTCAACAAATACGGGCCGCTCGGCGGACTGGCCAGACCCAGCGGCACGGTTTCTTCCAGGCCATTGTTGTTAAACGTCCAGTTCACCGACCCGGCCGTCACGTTCGTTGTCGCAATCACGCCATAGCCCGTAATGAAAAAAACGCGGTTGGAGTTGGAAGGATCAACTTCGACATCGCCGGCCCAGTGCGGACTGCGCGCGACCGACCACGGCGCCGACGTTGAGTCCGGTAACGAATACGGCCCCGCCACAGTCCAAGTGGCGCCTCCGTCCGTGCTGCGATAGATGGTGTCCCAAGCCGGCAACGGCGACGGCGCCCACCAGCGGTCCATCGTGCTGACGACCACGGTGTTCGGATTCTGGCGGTCCACTGACACGCCCGCATAACCGCCTTGGGCGCCCGCCGGCTTCGAGGGCGTCACGTCCGTCGCCACGAGGGTTGTGAGATTGAGTTTGATGACACTGCCGGTGGTGATGTTGTTCGGACCTTGGTTGTCGTTGAACGTGACATACATGTTTCCCAACCCGTCCTGCGCGGCGTGATGCGCCATCAGATTGGTTGCCACACCGGTTGAAACGCCCGTCCACGTCGTCCCGCCGTCAGCGCTTCGAAAAAGATTCGTCCCGCCCTGGGAAACACCCACAAAAATCGTCGGCGTCGCGCTGCCCGGCAAGCCGCTGCTCCTGATCAATTCCACAAACACCAGGCCCCCGCTGTTGGGGGTGCTCGTGACCGGAAAGCTGCTGACCTGCGTCCAGGTGGCTCCGTAATTGACGCTCCTGTAAAGGCCACTGCCCCGGCTGCCATAAAATAAAATGTTGTTCGAGTTCGGGTCCACGTCCATGCGCTCGCCGTTGCTGCGGCCATCCACGTTCCCGTTTAACGAAAACGGCGGCGTGAACTGGGAAAACGTCGCGCCCTGATTCGTGGAAACCAGCAGCACGGCGGGCGAGCCGCGACTGGCTGAGATGTAAAGACGGTTGCTGTCCGAAGGATCAATCGCCAGGCTCTCGACGCCGTAAATGTTGGCGTCGGCGGCAAAGTCCAGCAGCGGAATCCACGAATTGTTCGTGCCATTCCAGCGATACGCGCCGCCAATGTCCGCGCGGCAATAAATGACGCCCGGCGCGTTCGGATGTGTGATGATGCCGCTCACGAATCCGCCGCCCTTGATGGCCACATTTTTCCACACATAAGCCTGCCCAAACGCCGTTGCGCCGCAGAAGAGGACCAGCCCAAACGCCGCGAAAAGCGGCAGCGACGTAATGATGCGGTGCCTGAAGGTGAGCGCAATTCTCATGAACCCCCTGCTCTTCTTGGTGATGTGGCGGGTTTCACTTGTAGCGGTAAAGTTTGACATGCTGGATGGTGTAAGCGTCGCTGCGAAAACGCAGCGCCTTCCACTCCGGCGTTTCGTCGCCATTGAGCCGGCGTCCAGGAACCCATTTGCCGCCGGCATAAACGCCTTCCTCGACCGTGGCCAGCCCCACACTATCGGATGGATTTGTGGCCGCGTTAAAATAAACATTCATGCCTCTGGCCATGATGATGTAGTCGTCCGGGCCGGTGGAAATGAAAAGCGCCGCGACGCGGTCAGGCAGGGTGTTCGCGACGCCACCAAATGAACGGAAGGAAAACCGCGCTTCGAGGTTGTAGTTACCCAGCCGGACGGTTTTCGGCACGCCGCCGCTGTCCAGCAATACTGAAGTCATGGTGCCGTCGCCCTGATGCGCCAGAATCAGCGGCGCGATTGGGGCAATAGCGGCGTAACCGCTGGCGAGTTCCAGATCGGACGCCGCCAGCCGGTCAATGCCAAAGGGCGAATAACCGATGGCATTGGCCGAGCCATACGCCCAGATTGCGTTGGCCACGCCCCGCGCGCCCGCGCCCGACTCCGGGATGAACAGCGGATTGCCGGAGCGGATGAACCGCCCGCACAATTCCTCAAATTCCGGCACATAAAGGTCCGGCGCCAAAATGTCAATCGCCGGCGCGCCCGCCTGCCAGAGATCATGCACCTGCGGCACCGGCCCGCCGCTCGGATAAGTTCCCGGCCAGGCATGGTCGCGCTGTTGCAGCCAAGCGTTCACATACATCGGAATGTTGTATTCTGCCTTGCCCGCCGCCACTACGTAACCGACGTATCGCGCGTAATTCCATGCCATGAACATTTCGTCCACCGGCCAGTGCAGATTGCGCCAGCCGGTTTCATGTTCCTGCTCGGTCAATGGCGGAGCCAGCGTGCGAACCGGAATCGCCTTGCCCGCCGGCTTGCCGGGGCCAAACACCTCCGTCCAGGTGCCGGCGGTTTTGAAGCCGTTCGTTGCCCATACGTCGCGCAATTCTGGGACGAGCGTGTCTTTGTGCGCCATCAGATAATCCATCAACTCCTTCGGCACCGGCCCGGCAAACGCCTGGTTGGCGGCCGGCGAATAATCCCGCGTGTCGCCAAGAACGCCGACCTCGTTCTCCACCTGGATCATCAGGACCGTGTGTTGCCGGCCATCCGTTTTGCGCAGATGCCGCATAAGCGCGGCAAACGCGCGGGCGTCGGCGTCCCGGTTGGCGTCGCTCAACGTTGTCAGGATCGGCATGCTTTTGCCGTCCTCGCTGGCGGCGAGCGGAAATCGCGCCTGGTCATTTTTCACCCAGAGCGGCTGGTAGGTGGACTTGCCGTTTTTCCAACTGCCGAACCACAAAATCACCAGATGCAGGTCGTTCGCCCGCGCTTCCTGAAGCAGGTCGTCCACCAGTTTGAAATCGAATTTGCCCTCCTCCGGTTCGATGAGTTCCCAGCTTACCGTCGCCAGAACGGTGTTGAGGTGCGTCGCCGCGAGCCGCGGCCAGAGTGGCTTCAAATAAGCGAGACTGGAGGCGCTGGAATTGTTCAACTCCGCCGCGCGGACGAGGAACGGCTGGCCATCCACAATCAACTGCGTGGCGGTGCCGTGCTTTTTCAAGTGGGGAATCGCCGTTTCGGTTTGCGACCGCGCGCCCGGGACCGTCAACGCAAGCCCGGCAATCGCAACCGCCATGTGCTGCCATTTCAGTTTCATATTCACTTTCGGATCTGTTTCAACCGGGACGATGCGACCGCCACAGGGAGCGCACGCGGTCCGCGTGCGGTTTTCGGCGGCCCGCCGAAAACCTCGTCCGCACACTTTATCATCACCAAATTGATCCTCATCAAACGCCGCCAACCCGAATGGGTTAACGAAGTGTTTGACGNNGCGGTGAGGGTGATTACGCCGGGCCGGCCGGTGGATTGGACGATGATTTGCGCGAGGCCGCTGAAAAGGCTGCGCTTCCAATCGCCCGGCGGCGTGGTGACGCGAATCTGGCCGGGACTGCCGGCATTTCCCCGGCCGCCGCCGCCGCGATTGCCGCGTCCGCCTTGTGCCGGCGCAGCCACAACGGCAATCACGTTTTTCCCGGGCCGCAAGGCATCCGCAGCGAGATTGATTTCCCGGGTGGCGTTTTCGCGAAAGAAATTTTCCGCGACCGGCTGGCCGTTGAGATAAACCGATTGTTGCTGGCCGAGACTGCGCAATGCCAACGACAACGTCGCGCCGCTCAAATTTTCCGGCAATTGAAAACTGCCGCGATAAACCGTCGGCTGCGTCGGCTGGCCTCCCCCCCCCCGACGTCCACCACCGCCGCCATTGCCGCGACTGCTGAATGCGGCCTGCCAGCCGGAGTCGTCAAAATCCATAGCCACTTCCGGCCGGTTGGTCATGCCGTCCACCGTTTTCAAATGCCAGCCCGTGATTGGAAGCGAACTGACACTTTCAACAAACTTGTCCGGCTCGTGCGAGCACGGATCGCCGTTGCCGACGCCGATGATTTTGCCGGGGCCGGTGATTTCAAAAGTGATGCCGTTGCTTGCGTTCGGCACCATCCGGTTTTGCGCGTCGTTGACTTGCACCGTAATCACCGAAACATCCGCGCCGTCAGCGTTGATGGCTGGCTTGTGCGGCGTGAGCTTGATCGCCACCGGTGCGCCGGTGGTTTCGACCTTGTCGATGAGGATTTCTTTGCCGCCGGTGTAGCCGCGCGCCAACAGCGTGCCGGGCGCGTATTTGATCTTCCATTCCAGATGTGAATTTTTCTGCATCGTCTTGCGGCCCTGGCTCACGCCGTTCAGGAACAGTTCAACCTCCTCGCAATTGCTGTGAACCCAGACATCAATGTCCTGCCCTTCCCTGCCGGGCCAGTTCCAGTGCGGCAACAAATGCAGCACTGGATGCTCGGACCACCACGCCTGATAATAGTAGAAATTGTCCTTGGGAAACCCACACACGTCGAGGATGCCGAATTGCGAACTGATGGCCGGCCAGCCAAACGGCGTCTCCTCGCCGCGATAATCAAATCCGGTCCACTGGAAAAGTCCTGCCACGTAGGGCCGCGCGGCGTAGTGCGACCACGATTCCTCGGCGAGCAGACCCCAATCGGGCTTGTTCACATCATAGGCCGTCAGGTGCTGATGCGCGCGGTCCTCCACGTAAACGCCGCGTGTGGAAAACGTGCTCGCGTCTTCCGTGGCGACGGAAGGCTTGTCCGGATATTTCTTATGATACTCATCGTTGTNNCGCCCCAACCGCCGCTGATCGCCACGGTGTCGTGGCGGGTCGGGTCCAGACGCTGCGCCAACGTTTGCATGGTCTGGGTGACGCGGGTGCCTTTTTCATTGCCTTCGATGGACCATTCCTCGTTGCCGAGCGACCAGATGACGACGCAGGGATGATTGCGGTCGCGCACGATGAGCCGTTTCAGTTCGTCCAACTCCTGCGGATTGATGCCGTATTCACGGTTTTCATCCATGACCAGCATGCCGAGTCGGTCGCACGCATCGAGCAATTCCGACGTGGGCGCGTTGTGGCTGGTGCGGATGGCATTGGAACCCATTTTCTTGAGCTGCTCCACGCGAAAGACGTTGAGTTCGTCCGGCACAGCCACGCCGACGCCCGCCGCGTCCTGATGGTCGCAGGTTCCCTTCAACTCGACGCGCTTGCCGTTCAGGAAGAATCCCCAATTGGCGTCCCATCGAAGCGTGCGGATCCCGAACGAAGTCTCGTAACGATCCACCACCCTGCCTCCGCTGGTGATGATCGTGATGAGCTTGTGAAGACAGGGTGTTTCGACCGACCACAGGTTCGGGTGTGACACTTTGAGCGACGAGGCGAATTCACCCGTGGCGCCCGGCTTGAGTGAAAGTTTTTTCAATTTGCCGTTGGCAATGGCCTTGCCGTCGGCGTTCAGAATCGTCTGCCCGATTTCAAACGAGGCGTTGGTCGGAGATTCGTTGTTGACCGTGACGCGCGCCGTCACGTCGGCGGAACTAAAATTATTCTTCACGTCGGTCGTGACGCAGGTGCCCCACTTCGCCACATGCACCGGCGCGGTCTTCACCAGCCAGACATGCCGGTAAATGCCCGCGCCTTCGTAAAACCAGCCTTCTTCAAGTGAAGCATCCACGCGCACGGCGATGGTGTTGCTCCCGCCGTAATTGAGATAATCGGTGATGTCAAAGCTGAATGGGCTGTAACCGCTGGATTCGCGGCCCAGATAGAATCCATTGACCCAGACCTGCGAGTCGCGGAATACGCCGTCAAATTCAACGGTGATGTTCCGGCCAAGATCATTGGTGGAAATGGAAAACGTCTTGCGATACCAGCCGATGCTGGCCTCGGGAAAGTTCTTGCCGATGGCCTTGTAACCGTGGCTGCCACTGCCGCGCTCGCTGAACGGCGCTTCCACCGCCCAATCGTGCGGCAGATTGAGCAAGCGCCAGCCGCGATCATCAAAATCCGCCGCCGCCGCGCCCGCGGCCGTGCCCGCCTTGGCGAAATAACTGAACGCAGTGCCCGCCGGATCCGGATCAAAATCCTTCGTCGAATCCGTGGCATTGCCAAACGCAAAACGCCAGCCGAAGTCCATCAACAACCGCTCGCGCCCGCCGTTCACGGATTCCGGCGATAAGGTTTGGGCCGTGGATTTTTGCGGCAGCGCCGCGCTCAAAAGAATGGTTGCGATGATGGCCAGTCCTTTGATGTGGATTTTCATGGAGCGAATCTAAACACTTTCGCAGCAGATTGACGGTTGTTCGCTGGCTTAATTTAATTGCCGGAATTCGCCCGGATTTGCCACGTCACCTTTCCCGCGAACGGATCGCTGGCGAGTTTGAACGCACCGTTTTCCTTCGTGAGCGTGAGTTCGCGCAGTTCGCTGTCGCCCGGCAGGAAGACTGACCCTTTCGCCGTCGTCGCGCTTTTGGCGAAGACGACCAGCTCGATTTTGGACCAGTCCATTTGCATTGTGGATTGCGCCAGGGCAATGTGCGGCAGCACCGTGCCTTCTCGCACGAGAATCACTTCGGGAATTTCACCGGCCTCAATGTGCTGCCAGCCGCCGTCGTAGGATTTTCCGATCTGATAATCAATCCACGTTCCGGGCGGCAGATAAACGTCGCGGCCGGTTTCTCCTTGATGAAACAGCGGCGCGACCAGGACGCTGGAGCCGTAAAGATATTCGTCATCCACGTTCCACGAACCGGGGTCGTCGGGGAATTCCACGAACAGCGCGCGCACCATCGGCAAGCCGTGTTCAGAAGAATCCTTGGCCTGCGCATAGACGTAGGGCATCAGCCGGTATTTCATTTCGTCAATCGTGCGGAACTCGTCCATGAAGTTTGTGCCGTAATTCCACGGCTCCTTCGGCGCGATGCCGTGGCAGCGGCTGTGCGAACTCAACATCCCGAATGCCAGCCAGCGCGCGAACAGATTTTTGTCCATGCTTTGGACTGAGTTCGCCGTAAACCCGCCCACGTCGTGACTCCAAAATGAAAATCCCGAAAGGCCGAACGAAAGTCCGCCGCGCAGTTCCGCTGCCATGCCGTCGTCGGTGCTTTCGGCGTCGCCGCCCCAGTGGATCGGATATCGCTGGCTGCCCGCCCAAGCGCTCCGCGCCCAGATGATGTTCTCGCCGGTGGTTTGTTTGGTGATGTCGGCGACCGCCTTGTTGTAGCGCAGCGGATACAAATTATGCTCGTAAAAACCGGTGCGGCCATCGGCGTAAAGGCCGTTCTCCGGCGCGGCCTCGCCAAAGTCCACCTTGATCGCGCCCACTCCCATTTTCAACAGGCTCGCCAGTTTGCCCTGATACCATTGGACAGTTTCCGGATTGGAAAAATCCAGCACGGCATCTTCGTAGGGCAGATTTCCCTTGGCGTCGCGGACGACAAGATTTTTCTCCACGAGTTCGGGAAACAGTTTGTTTTTCGGCACAAAATACGGCAGTTGCCAGAGCGAGATGTGGAAGCCTTCATCCTTCAAGTCCGACATCATCTTCTTCGGGTCGGTGAAGCGCGTGGTCGAGAATTCGTAGTCGCATTGCCAGTCGGTCTCGAACCATCCGGTGTCCAAGTGCAGCACGTCGCAGGGAATCCTGTTTTCGCGGAGCTTGCCCGCGATGTCGCGCACCTGCGTTTCGGCGTTGTAGGTGCAGCGGCTCATCCACAGGCCGAACGACCACAGCGGCGGCAGCGGCGACTTGCCGGTGAGCTTGGTGTATTCGTCCAACATTTCCTTTGGCGAACCGAGGAAGACGAACAAATCCAATTCGTCGTCGCCGAGCATCAGTTCATTGACGCCGGCGAAGGAATTTCCGAAATCACAGGTGATAGTGGATGAAGTATGCAGAAACATTCCGTAGCCGCGGCTGCTCATGAAAAACGGAATCGGTTTATACATTCCCGGATTTTGAATGCCGTTGGCGTCGTCCGTCCACAGCACCAGTTTCTGCCCGCGCTTGTCAAGCGATGTGAACGATTCACCGCAGCCGAAAATCTTCTCGCCGGGCGAGAGCGTGAACGCCGCGTTCATGCTCCGCGAATAATCCGCCGCCCTGCGGACGAACGCGAAGGGCATGATCGGCGTGAATGAAGTGGTGTTGTCAGACGCGTGGTCTGTTTCAGTCAGCAATTTGCCGCTGGCGTCCCGGATGACGATGCGCCACGGATTTTCCATTATCGAGATGGAGCCGAACTGGCTGGTGTAACGGTGGCCGCCGTCAATTTTCCCGTATTTCCAGGAACCATCTTTCGGCACCGGCCCGGCGAGCATCAACTCCTCCAGTTGCTTGTGGACTTGCGGGCCGCTCGTCGCGCGGATTCGCACTGTCCGTGGCGAAACGAATTCGATGGAGAACGGCAGCGTCGGATTTACCGCGTATTGGTTTTCGGGAAATTCATTCAGGCCGACGGGCTTGATGACCGCCAGCATATTGTCGAATGCCTGCCGGGTGAAATACTCCGCGCGCTGGTAATTTATTTTGCCCTGACCGGTCGCAGGGTCGAAGTCGCCGAGCTTGTCCGCCAGATAATACAAGTCGGAAAAGTCGCGGAAATCCGGGCTGATATCCACCGGCTCGTTCAGCAGCGGCAAGGCCGGGTTGGCGGCGAACGTGGAAATGGCCGCGCACAGCGCGACGATGCTGGCCGCGTAGAACCGACACCTGCGAGCGCCCCGACTGGGAGCTTTTACGCGGCTGGTGGAGGTTTTTTGGAGTGTGATCATGGTATAAAATGTGCCGGACGTTTCGGAAGGACTTCAACGCGTGGGTGCCGGCCGGCCATTGGCCGGCTGGAAGTTGACATACTTGGCCACGGCCTGGGAACGCGAACGCACGTGAAGTTTCTCATAGATGCGGCGGATATAGGTGTCCACGGTGCGGACGCTGATGCTCAGCGCCTCGGCAATTTCCTTGTAGAGAAAGCCGCGCGCCAGCATGTCGAGCACTTCGCGTTCGCGCGGGGACAGGGACTGATTGTCGTCCGTCTCGGACTGGGCCGGGGTGTTGGGAAAACATTGCGCGACACGGCGGGCGATGTAGCTCGTCATCGGCGAACCGCCGGCATGGACATACTTGAGCGCGGCCAGCAATTCATCGTGCGCCGATTGCTTGAGCAGATAGCCGGTCGCGCCGGATTGCAGGGCGTTGAAAATGTGGTTCGAATCTTCATACACCGTGTGCATCACAAACTGCGTCTGCGGCAACTGCGGCTTGAGCTGACGGACACAATCCACGCCGTTCATGCCGGGCAGCTTGATGTCCATCAAGACCACGTCGGGTTTTTGCCGGGGCAATTCGGCCAGCCCGTCTTCCGCGCTGCCGAACCCGCTGACAAACTGGAAACCTTCCGCGTGCGCAATCCAGTCGGCCAGAATTTCCCGGGCGGGCGCGTCATCTTCAATGATGGAAACGCGGATGGGCATGATTTTTGGCGACGGTTGAACCATGGTTAATATTTTTGATTTATGCTTCATGCTACCTCGCAATTGACAATAATGATTGTCACGAGTTCTCTCTACACGAATCCGCGTGAAGATGAACGGCAATTTTCATTTTGCCGCTTCCTTTACCGGCAGATAAAACGTCACTTGCGTGCCACGGCCGCGTTCGCTCTGGATTTCACAGCGACCGCCGATTTCCTGCAATCGCTTGCGCATATTCACCAGCCCGTTCAGGCGCGGTCCCGCCTGGGCGGGATGGCCGCCATTCAAAGCTGTTTCCGTCAGCATGGCGGGATCAAAGCCGCAGCCATTGTCTGCAATGTTCACCGCGACCGCAGCCGGTTCGAGCACGAAGGAAATCCGCACTTCGGTCGCTTGCGAATGTTTGATTACGTTGTGCAGCGCCTCTTTGAAGGCGAGAAACAAATTGTGCCTGACGTCGGCGGTGACCGGCCACGGGGGAAGCTGCGCGGGAAAATCCAGGCGGCAGCGGATGCCGGAAGCGCCCAACAGTTCGTGGATCAGTTTGCTGAGGTAGCTCGCCAGACTGTCCAGCGTGTCGTGCTGCGGATCCACCGCCCATACGATTTCATCCATCGCCCGCGTCAACTGCCGCGCGGTGGTGCAAATTTGATCGAGATTTTTTTCCCGCTGCGGCGGATCGTCCATGTCGCGGCGGGCCGACTGGCTCAACAAATTGATGCGCGTCAGGCTCGCGCCGAGGTCATCATGGATGTCCTTGGCGATGCGCGTCCGTTCCCGTTCGATGGCCCGCTGCCGTTCGAGGAACTCCAGTTTGCGGCGCATCCGGCGGCGCATGCCATACCAAACGCCGCCGCTGGTGAGCAAAACGATGCCCGACAATCCCAGCACGCGGAACCACGCTGTCTGCCAGAAAAATGGCAACACGGTAAATGCGAGGGAAGCGCCGGTCTCGTTCCACACGCCGTCATTGTTGCAGGCGATGACACGAAAGGTGTAATCGCCGGGCGGGATGTAGGGATAATCCGCTGTGCGTTCCGATCCGGCGTCAATCCAGTCCGCATCCAGCTTGTCCAGCCGGTGCTTGAACCAGACTTTTTCCGGCGCGGCGAAACTCAAGCCGGTGTATTGAAATGCATAACGATGGCGGCCCGGCGCAATTTTCAGGCGGGAAGGTGAAGCCAGATCAGCCAATGGTTTGTTGTCCACCAGCAAGCCTTCGATCAGCACCGGCGGCGGCAACCGGTTGGTTTTTGCACTTTGCGGATCAATGGCCACGAGTCCGCGGCCGGTCGGGAACCACAATTTCCCGTCGGCGGTCTTGCATCCGCCACCGGTGGCTTCCAGCGTGGGTAGCCCGTCGGCTGTGCCGAAAGCCAGGCAATGGACGGAAGCCATCCGGCCATCGGCGCATTGTTGCAGTTCGGTTTTGCTCACCCGAAAGATGCCGTTGTAGGAACTCATCCAGAAAAAACCGTGATCGTCATCCTCGATGTCGCAGATGACATTGTCAACCAGGCCCTGCTTGGTGTTGAGCGCGGCGAAGTGATTGTCCTTGAATCGGCACAGGCCGTCGGAGGTGCCAATCCAGAGCGCGCCGGTTTCATCCTCGCGCAGGCAGCGCACAAAATCGCCCGGCAGGCCGTCGGCTTTGCGAAATTGTTTCAACCGGTCCACCTGCGTGACCGAAGCCTTTAACGACCCCGCATCTTCAGATACTCCGGCGCGGCGAAGGCCCGTTTCCAGGCGGAACAAGCCTTCACCCGCCGTGCCAAACCAAATGTCGCCCGTCCGGCTTTCAATGACACAACGCACGTCCCGCTTGGCCGGAATTCCGTCTTCGGCGAACCATGATTTGTTTCTGGCGGCGTCATAACGCAACAAGCCTTCCGTCGTGCCCACCCACAATCCGCCCTGACGTGACGGAAAAAGTGCCGGCATGGGCGTGGTGATTCCCGCCATTTCTGGGACGCTTTCAAAATGATCTCCTCGTCGCAAAAACAACCCGGCGCCCCAGGTGCCGGCCCAAAGATCGCCGTTGGTATCTTCCGCCAGCGACCAGATGTAAGGGTTGCGGATTCCCTGTGCCGAATTGAAGTTTGTCCACGTCCCGCTTTGATAGCGATACAAACCCGCGCCCTCCGTGCCGACCCACATCGTGTTTTCACGGTCTAAACAAACGGACAGGATGGTGCGTCCCTGCCATGCGTCCGGCGGCGCGACCGTATGCACACTGCTTTCCCGGACCAGTGCCAGACCGCTGCCGCCGGTTCCCATCCAGAAATTTCCTTCGCGGTCTTCACAGAGCGCAATGACCCAATCGGAAGCAAATCCGTTGGCGCGGTTGAATTTTGAAACCGTTCCATCCGGGAAAATAAACGCGAACCCATGGTCGGATGTCGAGCCGACTAGCGTTCCATTCCGGCTTTCTACCAGGTTGAGCAACGGTGAGTCGCCAAACGGTGCCGGCCCCCGCTCTTCCGCCCAGGCGCCGTCTTTCCATTTCCGCAAACGGTTATCCACCATCAGCCAAAGTCCGTCGTCACGGCTCGCACCAATGGCCGAAACCGCCAGGTTGGTCAGTCCGGCCTTGATCACCAGCGGGGTAATCTGTCCCTGATGCAGCACCGAAACCCGGCCCGCGCGCCCAACCCAGATGGTGCCGCGCCCGGAGCGCGTCATCTCCATCACGTTTATTCGCAGGCCGGATTCCGGCGTCAGCACCAGGCCATCCCGCACTCGTGCCAGCAGGCCGGCCTCATTGAACAGCCAGACATCGCCGGCTTCATCCGCGCCGATGTCCAGGATTTTTTTCTTGGCCCAACGCACATTCGCTCCCGCCGATTTGAAATGCCCCTGCGCATAACTCGTCAGTTCGCCGGTTTCATGTCCGATCCAAAGTGTGCCGTCAAGGCCTTCAAACAAACTCGTCACCCGGCTGTCGGCCAGCTCCGGCGTGTTGCCGCTGTCGTAACAGACAAAACGCACGCCGTCGAAACGGGCCAGGCCATTGTAAGTGCCAATCCAAAGATAACCGTCGTGCGTTTGCAGCACCGCCGTCACCGTATTTTGCGGCAGGCCGTTTTCCCGCAGCCAGACACGGCTGACATAATTGGGGGAGCCGAAGGCCGCGTCCCCGACCAAAGCCAAGCCGGCCATGAGCAACAGACACAAATGCCGTCTCAACCGGGTCAGCTTGTATGTGACGGCTTTCTTCATGCTGGTTTGCGGTGGCTTTGTCTCGAAAAAACGGGCGGTGATGGATTATCGGTTGAACACTTTGCCATATTTACTTCAAAAAGCCAAGCCCCGAAGTTGTTCCAAACTAACTTTGATTGCCGTTTGGTTGCCGGGCGGAATTCTTGCGAATCCAACAATGTGGCTGGCACCACATATTTCCTTCTGGGAGCCTGACGGCGTCCTAAAAATCAAACTGGCGGAGAGAGGGGGATTCGAACTCCGAAACACCACTTGACTGGCCACTGTGACAGACCGCGACAGCCGGAGTCAGGCTGTGACTTTCAGCAATGTTTGCAACGTGGTTTTCATTTTTATCCCCCGCGTTCACTGTGACAGCTTGTGCCACGCCGAGACTGCTTGCGCCTGTAGTTTGTGTGTCTAGTTGTGTGTCAGTAGCCTTTTCACCCATGAAGTCCGGCAGCTTCTCAATCAAACTCGCCGTCTCCAATCGCGTCGTGTCCGTATAAGGCCCCGTAGTCAACCGTGGATCACTGTGGCGCATCAATTCCTGGCGCACTTGCACCGAAGCCCCGGCCAGCTCCAGATTCATGTTGTAGGTCATCCGCAACGCGTGGAAATCCACTTTACAGCCCTGCTCATTGAAAACCGGTATTCCAGCAGCCTTCAAATGCTCGTGCATTTTGCGCATGGAGGCAATCCGACCGGCGAACATCAATTGGTCGCCCGCCGCTGCCACCGGTCTAATGTCCGCCAACATCCGCGCCAATTGCGATTTCAAGTAAATCTTGGAAGCCTTGCGGTTTTTCGTCGTCGAACTGCGCACCAGGATAAACGGACGGTCAGCGTCCAGATGCACGTCGCCCCATTGCACCGAAGCCAGTTCCTTGCGCCGCAATCCCGTGTTCACAGCCGCCAGATAACCCAGCCCATAAAGACCCGCCACCGCCAGCAACCGGCACATTTCGTCATTGGTGAACGAACGGCGTTTCACCGTTTCATGCCCCTTGCGTTCCACCTTGCCCACACGGCGCAACGGATTGCTGTCCAGCCAGTCATTGCGCTCCATCCATCCAAACAGCGAGGACGCGGCATTCTGGTATTCGTGCAGCGTCTNNCTGACATCGCGCAGGTGTTCCCAACGACATTCAAAGAACAAACGCTTGATGCGTGTCTCCAAGTGCTTGACATGGCTTTCTGAACGCTTACGCGCTCGCAGATCGGCCATAAAGTCGTTCAAATGTGCCAGCAGGGGTGACTGTGCCGCCTCGCGCAGCGGTTTCCTGCCCGTCAGACCGGCCAGTTCCTTTTCGCGCTGGCGAACCACCAGAAGCAGTTTCTGGTTGGCCAGTTGCTTGTCGGTCGTGTGCAGCGGAAGCGTCGTCACCTTGAATTCGCCGTCCAGCTTGAACCGGCCACGATACAGCCGCCCGACGTGCAGCCGCCCATTGATTTTTCGTTTAGGTCTGAAAACATTGCATATCATACGCCACCAACCTTTCCATTTCCTTTCAAATAGCCCATTACTTGCGACAGCATAAGCCGGGTGCAGTGTCGAAACCGGCAGGCCGTCAACTGGCCGTCGGCAATCATCCGCCACACCGTGCGCGGATTGACTTTCAAAATTGCCGCCGCCTCTTTGACTCGCAAAGATTCGTCAGCCAATTCCGGTTTGAATTGTTCGTCATTCATTTTATTTCACCTTTCCCAAAAACCGCTCCGCCAAATACGGCCGGGCTTTGATGCGAATCCCCAGATCAATGCTGAACCATTTTTCACGTAGCGCATGGACCGCCTGCGAAAATTCAAATTTGAACAACGCCTTCCGTAACAGGTCCCGTCCCGGCAGGTTCGGTAATATGACCTTAAACGCTTTGTCGTCATACAAAAACTTTTCCCGTTTTTCCGACTTATCCCAATTTTCGTATGCCTCGACAAACGGCTCAATCGTGTCAAAAAACTGGTTCCAATATTTTTTCGGGTCGTTCAAAGCCTTGGTGATCGTCACCGCACTCAATTTGATGCCATGCTTTTCCTTCAAAAACCGGCTAATGGCCCGCGCGCTCATTTTTTCATGTGCGCCGAAGATGGATGGAAACAGGTCCACCACCAGGCCGCGCTTGCGATCCAAATCGGCAGCTTTCGAGTGCTGGACCAAAGTTTGCCCGATGGCCGCCACGCTTACAGAAGCTTTTGATTCATTCATGCAAATGGAAGATAACGGATGTTATCATTTGTTGTCAATACTTTATTTTTGGGTTTTTGGCAGGTTCGGTCCCCCTGGCGCAAAGACTTTCGGGNNACCAGCCCTGCGCCCTGTCCCCCGCCCGCAGAACTGCTTTCAAATCCAACACCACCAGGACAAATCTCGCGCGAACGGCTTCACTGATTTTATGTTTATCATGGCCGCGATTCTTGCATCCAAAAACTGCCAAGGTTAAACGCCAGTGCTGGACGCCACAAAAAACAGTTGCAAACTGGCGGCTAAAGTGGAAATTGATGGCACGTTGAAACTATGAGTGCGAAAGAAGTTCTCCTGGAGGTGGCGGAAAAATTGCCGTCGGATGCCACGCTCGTTGACGCCATCTACGAACTGGAATTCCGGCAGGCGGTGGAAGAAGGGCTGGCGTCGCTGGACCACGGCAAACGCATCCCCCTGAAAGAAGCCCGACAGCGCATTCCGCAATGGATTTCAAAGTATTCCTCTCCGACGACGCGTTGAGCGATTTGGAGCGCATCGTTGCCTACATTGCGCCCCACAATCCCGTCGCTGCCGAACAACTGGGCAACCAGTTGCTTGACGCTGCATTGTCACTTCATACATTCCCGGAACGCGGGCGCATGGTGCCGGAATTCCGGCGACCAGAATTGCGCGAAATCATCTTCCGTTCCTACCGCATCATCTTTCGGATGAACAACACCGATCAGAGTCTTGAAATCGTCCGCTTCTGGCATGGAGCACGCGGCTTCCCCCATATCCCTGGCAAAACCTGATTCCCCCCTGGCGCAAAGACTTTCGGGCTGACTCGCTTCACGGTCACACCAAAAGACTTTGCGCCAGCCCGATATTGGCGTGACCGAAGCGGTGTTGCCATTCTCCGAAACGCTCCGCTGAATCTCCGAACGGAAACACCGCTCCCGTCACGAAGGGCTGGCGCGTAATTCGTCCACGGCCTCAAAATTGATGTATGAGAGATTAAAATTCAAAAACGTTCCTCACGTTACGGCAAAGACCCTTTATTTCCTCTCGTGTATGACCGACTTCTCGTCTGTGATTTCGTCGGACTCGAAGATGACGACTAACACCTCCTCCGTAAAGTGGTGGGATTCAACGAAGAGGTTTGTGATTCATCCTTCGGTGATTTGATATTGAAAAGTGAGTTGATGAGTGATGGTTTGGGGAGAAAATGTTATTGCGATTGGAGAATATAAAATTGCTGTCCGCCCGAATTGATTGCGTTGGTCAAGATGACGGAATAATTATCCGTGACGCGCGCGGGGACAGAGTTGGTGCGAAGCCGCGACCACTGGCTCAAAGGCAGGGTCAGGTCCGCGCTGCCCAGCAAATAAAACTTCCCGCCGGTCCCGCAGGTGGCTTTCAATTGCAGATTGGTTTTGGATGAAACAGCATTGTTCAAAACCGGCTGCGGCGAAGGACAAATTTGCTCCGGCAAAGAAGAATCTGACGGAAAACCATCGCCAAGCTGGCCGTATTGATTCGAACCCATTCCCCAAAGGGTGCCGTCGGATTTAAGAAACAGGCTGTGAAGCTTCTCCGCCGCAAGAGTTGTGACGCCGCTGGCCACGATTCGTTCAGGTCGGTTAGTGTTGTTGATTGTGCCGTCACCAAGTTGGCCGTTGGAATTGTAACCCATTGCCCAAAGGCTGCCGTCGGATTTGAGAAACAGACTGTGCCAACCTCCCGCCGAAATCGCCGTGACGCCGCTGGCCACGATTTGTTCCGGGCGGTTGGTATAGTTAAAAGTGCCATCGCCAAGTCCGCCGGCATAATTCAAACCCATTGCCCAAAGACTGCCGTTGGTTTTGAGAAAAAAGCTGTCACCGGACCCTGCCGCAATCGCCGTGACACCGCCAGCCACAATTTGTTCAGGCCGGTTGGTGTTATTGAATGTGCCGTCACCAAGTCCGCCGTCGCTATTGTTACCCATCGCCCAAAGGCTGCCGTCAGATATGAGAAACAAGCTTTCGAGATATCCCGCCGAAATCGCCGTGACGCCGTTGGTCACGATTTGTTCAGGCCGGTTTGTGCTGTTAAAACTGCCATCGCCAAGCTGGCCGGCATTATTCAAACCCATCGCCCAAAGGCTGCCGTCNNGTCGGATTTGAGAAACAGGCTGTGACCAGCTCCTACCGCAATTGCCGTGACTCCGCTGGCCACGATTAGTTCAGGTCGGTTCGTTCTGTTCAATGTGCCGTCACCAAGTGCGCCGCTACCATTGCCACCCATCGCCCAAAGGCTGCCGTCGGATTTGAGAAACAGGCTGCAACCGGCATAGCATCCCTGCGCGATATTGGTCACGGTCAGCGCGGCCTGAATGGTCAAGGCGTGCAGAAGCAGTGGAATCAAGCTGAATCTAAGGACGGATAAGAGTTTCATTGAACCTGGTTTCGTTTAGTTTTCACAAAAAAAACCGAACATTTCACAACAATTGTAATTCTCTCACAATATCAGAATTCCTTCAATCCACGTTTCTTGTCATTCGGAAAGCAAATTAAGCGAGGTCAAAACGAGTCTTCCGAACCGTGAAACATAGGACTCTGAAGATCGTCCGGCGTCACCGGCCCGTCGCCAGTGTTGTCACCGGGAACCATCATCACCTGATGTCTTAACCGCGCTTCCGAATCATCCTCGAAAGTTTCTTCCAACCGCCGCCACAGTTCCCTTGAAGCATCCCGCAGTTTTTCCTTTCCACGCTCATCCAGATATTTTTCAGGATGCTCGCCATAATCCGCCAGCACGATACAAGAAAAACCCGATTCAAATGCACCCTTTGGAAAACGAAACGGCACCGGAATCCACGCAATCGCATTTTTCAGCATATAATTCCAGCGCGGACCGAAATAATCGGCAAAATCACCATATTCCTGGAATTGCAATATCCGCGCAGCGATTTTCAGCCGCGTCCGGTGAATCAGTTGTGCGAGGCCATGAATAGTGAAATTATTCGAGATCGCCCCATTGATACGTTCCGAAAAGCGAACCAGACGGCAGCGTTGACCCGGTGAAAGGCAATTGTAAGTTTTGACTAGGTAATCGCCCAAATAAAACCCAACTGCCTGCCCTGATTTCTTTATCGGCAGCAATTCAACACGCCCGAAACGGTATCGGCACGAGACTTCACGCAATGCCTTCCATTCAGCCGCTAATGCGTCATTACGCAGGTGTTTGCCCCGACGAAGCCAATACGGCAGCTTGTAATTAGAAAGCGTCTCAATGTCCGTGCCAGTGCGAATGTCCTCTTTTGTGGCAACAACAACATGAATGTGCCAGACCCAATCGCGTTGAAGCTCAAAAACACAAATGAAATCTTCGTAACGCTTGGCGACAACATTGGTGCGAAACGAACGCCACCGATTTTGCACGAATTTCCGTTGTTTTGCCTTTTGCCGCAACGCCCAGGTCTCATACGAGCCTTTACCACTACCTGGCACACCGAACGACAGCGTCAGAACCCCAACGCGCTCAATTCCATGTTTTCTAACCATCCACTCGATGCCCATGATTAATTTGTGACGAATTCGCTTCTGATTTGGGGTGAGATGGAAGGTTGAAGGCTTCTGATTTTTTTCCTTTTCAATGCAGTTATGATTATATTGACAAGGAAGGGCAGAGGCGGGCGGCGCTTTGCGCCGCTCCGCCTCTGCCCCTTCCGCGTTCTCGTGTGTCTCGCCAACAACGGGAAGATTTTCATTTAGGCTTTCCGGCTCGCTCTGCTCGTCCCCACCGGAAAGCACAACAGACAACCCACCCCCTTGGCTTTCACGTTCTTCGCGAGTTTCCCCTGGAAGGCTGGCACTCATCGCGCCACCCCTGAAGAATTGATGATGGCGAGAATCGCCGCTTTGAGTGGTTCAGGAAGTTTTTCCCAAGCAGTGACAACTTGTGACAGACGAGGACAGGCAGGGACTTTGGTTTGTGTGCCTAGTTGTGTGCCTGCCTCACGAAACCCTTGTAAAGACTGGCGGAGAGAGGGGGATTCNNCCATCTCTCCACCCCGCCCAGTGAACCCCGCCGCCGCCCGGCACTCAAGCAAATTTTCCACCACAACGCCAACTTTCAACTTTCAACTTTCAACTTTTAACCTTTAGATTGTCGCGTGCCACTTTGGAGTTACATCCTGACCGCGCTGGCCGCGTATCTGCTCGGCTCGATTCCGACCGGCTTTCTCGTCGCAAAGGCAAAGGGCATTGACATCCGCGCCGTCGGCAGCGGCAACATCGGCGCGACGAACACCATGCGCGCGCTCGGCAAAACGGCGGCAATTTTCGTGCTGCTCCTGGATGCGTTAAAGGGTTATGCCGCCTGCTATTATCTTCCACCACTTATTTTCAACTGGCTTGCGCCTCATTTTTCGGGGCTTTTCAGTTATTTTCATGACGAGCCGGTTGAACTCCAGACCCGGTATTTTCTGGTCGCCGGAATTTTCGCTGTGCTGGGCCACAACTACACCTGCTGGCTGAAATTCAAAGGCGGCAAAGGCATCGCCACCACCGCCGGCGTTTATCTCGCGCTCGCGCCGTGGGCGGTGCTCGTGGCGCTGGTCGTTTTCATTCTTGCGGTCTTCCTGACGCGATATGCTTCGGTCGGCTCAATTTTAGCGGCGGTGGCGTTGCCGGTCACGGTCTGGGTGATGACGCCGCACAACTTGTTGCTCGGCATTGTCACGACGGCGCTCGGCGCGCTGGCTATTTACAGACACAAGGCGAACATCCAACGGCTCATCGCCGGCACGGAAAACCGCAGCGGAAAGAAGACGGAGGATAAAAAATGAAAATCACCGTGCTTGGCGCGGGCGCGTGGGGAACGGCACTGGCCAAAGTGCTTCATGAAAACGGCAATGCCGTCAAGCTTTGGGACATCGCCACTGCCACGCTGGATGAACTCCGGCGCGGGCGCAGCGAACGTTATTTGCCCGGCGTCGCGCTGCCGACGGATTGGAAGGCGGAGGCCGATTTTGAAAAGGCGGTTGGCGGAGCCGAATGCTGCGTGATGGCAATCCCGTCGCAATCGTTCCGGCAGGTCGCCGCGAAACTGAAAGGGCATCCGGCAATTTTGGTGAGCGTGACCAAGGGCATAGAATTTGAAACCGGCGAGACGATGAGCCGGATTTTGCGCGAACACGCACCGGCGAACCGTGTTGCCGCGCTGTCGGGCCCGAGTTTTGCACGCGAGGTCGCGCTCGGAATTCCGACCACGGTCGTCTGCGCCTGCGAGAGCGACGGCACGGCGAAGACGGTGCAGGGACTTTTTCATCGCCCGGAATTCCGCATTTACCGCAGCGCGGACGTTCTCGGCGTCGAATATGGCGGTGCGTTGAAAAACATCATCGCCATCGGAGCGGGCGTGAGCGACGGCCTCGGCTACGGCGACAACACGAAAGCGGGCCTAGTCACGCGCGCGTTGTCCGAAATGCGCCGGCTCGGCGTGGCGTGTGGCGCGCAGGCGGAAACGTTTTCCGGCTTGAGCGGCCTCGGTGATTTGATGCTGACGTGTTTTTCAAAACAAAGCCGCAACCGGAATTTGGGCGAACGGCTTGGTCGCGGTGAAACGATGGCGGCAATCCAGGCATCGCATCCGAAACTGGCCGAGGGTTATCCAACGGCGCGCTCGGCATACCGGCTGGCGCGCGAGAAAAACGTGCCGACACCGATCATTGACGAGGTTCATGCGTTGCTTTACGAGAACAAGGAGCCGAAGAAAGCTGTGCGTGATTTGATTTCACGCGCATTTAAGGCCGAAGACTGATTCAAGTGCGGAGTGTTGAGTGCGGAATGCGGAATGAATTTGAGTGTGGAGCGCGGAATAAACGAATGCGGCGTGCGGATGCAACTAGGAAAACGAAAGGCAAGTTATGAACAATGAAAACTTGAAAAAGAGAAACAAACGGTTTGCGCTGGACGTCATCAAACTCGTGGAAAACCTGCCGCAAAGCCAGACCTGTCGAATTCTTGGCAATCAATTGCTTCGGTCAGGAACCTCAGTGGGTGCAAACTACCGCGCTGTCTGTCGCGCGAAATCTCCAGCGGATTTCATCTCGAAAATGGGAACGGTCGAGGAAGAAGCCGATGAATCCGACTATTGGNNTTGACTCACGCCATTGCGCCTTTAATCAATTTCAGCAATTCCGCGTGTGATTCCACGGCTTTTAATTGCGGAAATTCCTTCTTCACTTTTTCCGGCGCGTGGATGAGAAAACCGGCGTTCGCCTCCAGCAACATCGCGGTGTCGTTGTAGGAGTCACCGGCGGAAATGACGTGGTAATTCATCCGCCGGAACGCCGCCACGGCCTCGCGTTTCTGGTCGCGGATGCGCAGCCGGTAATCCACGATGCGGTCGTTCTCGACGACCAGCTTGTGGCACAAAAGCGTCGGCCAATTCAATTGACGCAGCAACGGCGTGGCGAATTGCTCGAACGTGTCCGACAAAATGACGACCTGCACAAGCGAGCGCAGTTCATCGAGAAACTCTTTCGCGCCGGGCAGCGGCCGCAGCGTGCCGATGACCTGCTGGATGTCGGAAAGCTTCAGGCCATGTTTGTCGAGCAGCGCGAGGCGGCCGCGCATGAGCTTGTCGTAATCCGGCTCGTCGCGCGTGGTGCGGCGCAGTTCCGGGATTTTGGTCTTCTCGGCGACGGCAATCCAGATTTCCGGCGTCAGGACGCCTTCCATGTCCAGGGTGACGATTGATTGTTTCACTGGCAGGAGCTTTGCAAAATCAGTTCACGGTGTCGAGCGGTTCACGTTCGTTGGAGAGGTCGTTTTGATTTTGCCCAACACTTCGTCAAGACTGCGGCGCGCTTCGGGAAAATCCGGTTTGGCGGCAAGCGCGGCCTTGAAATGCTCCGCAGCCTCATCAGGTTTGCCGTGCTGCAACAGACAGGTGCCGAAGTCAAATTGCATCACCGGGTCGCGCGGCGCGAGCTGCGCGGCGATGGCGAGGTGATTCGAGGCTTCATCCCCCCTGCCCTTTTCCAGCAACATCATCCCCAGTTTGTGTTGGCCGAGCGGAAAATATGGTTCGACGCGGACGGATTCGGCATAAAGGGCAAGCGCGTCATCCGTCCGGCCAAGCCGCTCGAGCGTCTGGCCGAGGCAATCTTCGGCAAGATAATTGTCCGTCGTGACGTCCAGGGTGTGCGTGAAAAGTTTCACGCTGTTTTCCCAATATCGCAACTGAATCGAGGTGACAACCAAGCAGCCGCCCAGCGCGACGATTCCGAACAGCGAGGCGATTCTATTCTTGTGCGGGGTCAATGCCAGAAGATCGTTCCCGCCCCAGACAACCAGGATGAAAAGTCCGATACTCGGAATGTAAGTAAAACGGTCGGCCATGGACTGGAGGCCGGATTGCAGCAAGCCGATGACGGGAACCAGGGTTCCGAGAAACCAGAACCATCCCACGAACAGATAAGGATTCCGCTTCGCCCGGATAATAAACAACACCGACCAGGCGGCGAGAAACAACCCTGCGACAATCACCAACCCCAGCGGCCAATGGTGTGGATAGGGATAGATGACTGCCAAGTCTGCCGGCCAAAACGTTTTGGAAACGTAACGCAGATAGGAAACCAGTGCGTTTGCCGCCCGGAAATTCAGGGGCAGGCCGGACCAGATCGCTCCTTTCTGCGTAAAGGAGGTGACGACGCATGATGCGATCGTCAGAGCGAAGAATGGAATTTTTTCAAGGAGAAGCCGTCGAATCGTGAAACGGTTGAGCCGTTGTAACGGCCAGAAATCCAGCAACAGCAGGACGAAAGGCAGCGTCACGACCATGGGCTTGGACATCAGACCACATGCGAAAAAAAAGAGTGCCAGCACATAAAAGGCTTTGGACTTTGGACCTTGGACTTTGGACAAGTCCGTGTAACGCGCGTAGGCCAGCATTGCTAGCAACCAGAAGAACGCGCTTAACACATCCTTGCGTTCGGACGCCCACGCGACAGATTCGACGTGAAGTGGATGCCACGCGAACAGCGCCGCGACGAACGCGCTCCGCCACAGCGCGCCCGTGAGCCGGCTCAGCAAAAAAAACAGCAGCAGCGTGTTTGTCGTGTGAAAAAGCAGGCTGGTCAGATGGTGGCCGGGGGGGTTCAAGCCGAACAACTGGCAATCAATCATGTGCGAAATCCAGGTCAGCGGAATCCAGTAATCGGCGTGAGTGTGTCCAAAGGCCCAAATGATATTCGGCCAGCTCGACCCCGAATTGACATGCGGATTCATGATGATGTAGTCTGCGTCGTCATAATTGACGAAGCCGTGCTGTATCATCGGCAGATAAACCAGCAGCGTCATCAGAGCAAGCGCAAGGCAGACAACCGTTGAGAGTTGTTTCCGGGTCAAATGCGCCGCGAACATGGCAGGTCAAAATTTCATCGACCGCTGTTTCCGCTGCGCGAAACGGCGGCATTCCTTGTAGCCGACGGAATACGCAAGCTGGACGGCTTCGGCAAAGTTCATCCCCACCTCCTTCGGCGCATGGGCGTC